>NZ_VPEG01000003.1:0-174164 GCF_013417275.1 Acinetobacter sp. YH16038
GGTGAAAACGGCCTAACGCCAGAAATTGGTAGCAATGGCAACTGGTGGATCGGCACAGAGGACACAGGTGTTTCTGCGATTGGTGAAATCAGCATCAGCGATGCGGGCACATGGGTCATTAACGGCACGGATACCGGCATCAAAGCACAAGGCACTGATGGTAAAGATGGTACTGACGGTCAAGATGGTGAAAACGGCCTAACGCCAGAAATTGGTAGCAATGGCAACTGGTGGATCGGCACAGAGGACACAGGTGTTTCTGCGATTGGTGAAATCAGCATCAGCGATGCGGGCACGTGGGTCATTAACGGCACGGATACCGGCATCAAAGCACAAGGTGCAGCCGGCGACAAAGGTGACAAGGGAGATGAGGGAACAGGTTTAACTGATATCATTGCAAGTGTTCAGGTAACCGGTAAACCAATCGCCAACACTGAAATTACGGAACAAGATTTAAATGCTCAAGGTAAGGTTAATTTAACTATTAATTTAACTCCTGCCGATATAGCCAATGGCATCACTGGTGCTCAAACAGGTGATAAAGTGCTTGTGGGTACGACGCTATATACCTTGACCACAGATGATATCGCCAATGGTTCTATTAAATTACTTGTATCTGTTGTATTAGGTGAAAATAGTTATTTGGTTGAAGCAATTGATGCCGATGGTAAGATTGATAGAGAAATCATCTCATTTGAACTTATCAATACAGCAACTGATAAAATTGGCACCATTGAGTTAGTTGATGATGTTCTAGCACCATTAGATACTCTAAATAAAGCTGAAATTGGTGATGATCAAAGAACTGATATTAAGATTAAGCTTGGTGCGGATGCTCAAGAAGACGATATTATCAGTGTGAATGGTGAAAAGTATCTTGTAACTGCTGATGATATTTTAGCAGGTGAAATGATCGTTTCTGTTGTTGTACGTGAAGGTCAAAACAAAATAGTCATTACATCAACAGATGCATTCGGCGAAGTTGAACGTGTTGAAAAAGTCTTTACAGTTGATACTCAAACAGTAACGCCACAAATATCTGAAGTTGAAACGACAGGTACAACAGGCTTAATTTACCCACAAGATTTCTTTATCAATGCCGATGAGCAACAACAAGCTATTGTCATCAAAGGTACTGCAGAAGCAGGGGCTGAAGTTACAGTAGAGGTTGCGGGCCTTAATCAACCATTGACTGTGACTGCAGATCCACAAGGCAATTGGAATGTATCAATTGATCCAAGTGATCTAGCAACGTTGGCTGATGGTGCACTTGATATTTCTGTACAAGCAGTAGATGCGGCAGGTAACGTTTCAGATACATTGGCTTATAGCGCATATACACTTGATAAGACTGCACCTGATTTAGGTTTAAGTATTAGTGAAGATGGTATTGTAAGCTTTAATCCGTCTGAAGTGCTTTATGTACTTGATGGTCAAGGCCAGCCACAAATCGCTACTTTAACTGACTTAGCAAACTTACTTGATAGCAATGAAGGTACATTTGCTGTAGAGCAAAACCAACTTGGTGATGACGTTATTGTATTTAAACCAAATACACCAGATTTTTATGGCCAAGTACAAATTGTTGTTGAGGATGGTGTAATTGCTGATGAGGCGGGTAACTTTAGTCCTCAAGTGACAGTCGTTAATCCTTTAGTGAACTTAACTTTACCGCCAGGTGTGACGATCACATCTGATAGCTATACAGTGAAAGCAGGTGAAACCACAACCATTACATTTACTTTTAGTGAATTAGTAGCAGGTTTTGATGCGTCTGATATTCGTGTAGTAGGTGGACAACTCACAGCTTTAAAACAGGATGTTACTAATCCACTCATTTACACAGCAACATTTACACCAAATGCAACGAGTGACCTTAAAGATGTTGAGATCACTGTACCTGCAAATAGTTATGTGAGTGTAGGGACAGGTAAAGCTGGTTTAGAAGGTCAATTAGATCAAGATATTACCGGTGATACAGCGGCACCTGCTCAAGCTACTTTAACTTTGGTAGATGATACAAATATTGTTGGTGATGGTGTAACAAGCAATGGAACTATTAAAGTTTCAGGCTTGGAAGAAGGCGCAGCATACGAATATAGTGTAGATGGTGGTCTTACATTTACATCATTTACTGCATCTACAGTAATGCCAACTGAAGCAGAATTTACGATTGCTGTGGATGGTGTATATCCAATTGGCCAAGTTCAGGTAAAACAAACCGATGCTTCGGGCAATAGCTCAATTAGTACACTTGATCAAGTTGTTGTTTTAGATAAGGTTATGAGTGAAGTTACTATTGTTAGTATTGCAACTGATAATCAACTGCATGCAGCAGAAATTAGTCAAGGTTTTGATGTGGTGGGTACCGCTGAGCCATTTAGTACCATTACTTTAGAAATTAACGGTAATGTATTAAATACTAATGGTAGACCAGTAGAAGCTAAAGCGGATGCAAATGGCAATTGGAAGATTACTGTACCTGCAGGTGAAGTAACTACAGCTGCTAATACCTTTACAGCTAAAGCAACAGATTTAGCCGGAAATGTGGATTATGATACTGAATCAACAACAGCGGATAGCTCTAATACCTTTATTACTATTAATGCGCTAACCACTAATAAAGACGATATTGTTAATGCTGCTGAATTTGGTTCATTAACTATTTCAGGTGGTGCCCAAGGTACACTCACCAATGGGACTCTTTATGGTGAAATAATTGCTGCAAATGGTGATAGATATGTACTCAGTGGAAGTAATTGGGTAAAACCAGCTATATCTTCAGGCAGTGGAACTGGTCAATATATATATAGTTCAAGTGGAGCTACCTCTTGGACTTCAACATTGCCTTTAAACACACCAGAATTTGCAGATGGTACTTATACTATTAAGATGAGATTGAGTTCTAGTAGTAATATTACAGCTGAACGTACTTTCATTGTTGATACAAAAGTAGATGCACCAGAATATGCGATCTTGAATGATGATGGTACTGCAATTGTAGGTATTACCAATGATTCAACACCAACATGGTCTAATACAGGAAAAGCACCTGCAGAACCAGGTTCAACCATTGAAGTGACTGCTAATGGTTATGTGCTTGGTTCAGCAGTGGTTGATGCAGCGGGTAATTGGTCTATTCCTGCTAATAAAGCATTGCCTGATGGTGAATACTTAATTGAAGTCACTATTACTGATAAAGTTGGAAATACCAATAGCGCAGCTACTGAGTTCTTAGTGATTGATACTGTAGCACCAGAACTTAGCATTGACACTGTTTCTGGTGATGGTGTTTTAACTGATGTTGAATTGGCAAATGGCTTAACTATTAGTGGCCAGGCAACAGGTGCAGAAGATGGTCGTCCTGTAACGGTAACGATTGGTGCGCTTGTTAAAAATGCAGTTGTAACCAATGGTCAGTGGTCAGTTCAAATTTCTGACACAGAGTTAAGTGGATTAGGTTTATCACCAAACACTAACTTTACAGTTGAAGCTGAAGTGGCTGATAAAGCAGGCAATAAAGCGACTGAAACACAAACCGTCTACTTTAAAGATGCTGACCGAGATACAGCTAGCCAAGTTGTAAACATGGATGAAGCTGATTTAATTAATACTGCTGTGACCGAAGTTAAAGGTTCAGGCGTATTTGCTAAACCACAAGCCACTTATACAGATATTTATTTACAAGCACCAAACCAAGAATTGACGTCAAATGGTCAAAAAATTGTTTGGGAAAGTGTGAATCAACAACTTATTGGTCGTGCAAACGGTCAAGAAGTGATTGTGGTAAATATCCAAAAAGATGGTACTTATGACGTTACATTAAAACAGCCTTTAGATCATGGTGCTCAAGGTTCTAGTACAGATAACAAACTTGGTTTTGATATCCGTATGAATTTTGCTGATGCACGAGGCACTACTGTTGAGTCACAATACATCAGTGTTGTATTAACAGATGATCAGCCTGAAGCTAAAGCTAATAAAGTACATGATTTAGGCACAAGTACTTATCAAATTAATGATGGTTTAGTTGTCGATTATGGTGCTGATGGTGGCTTTGTTAAATCGGTTGCCTTAAACGGTGTAACGTTTGTATTTGATCCACAAGCAAATACCGTAACTCAAATGGGTACATCATCTAACATTATTAGTTATGCTTATAACAATAAAGGCTTAGAAGATGGTCAATTGATGGTGACTACTGCAACAGGTGAAACATTGGTTGTGAATCTAGTCACTGGTCAATATCAGTATGATGTTCAGGTATTTGATGCCAACACATATACTGCAAGTTCTCCTGTAGGTGTAAGTATTGGGGGGGATAGTAGCTTATTAGGTATCTTAGACTTAAACGTTGCTGGACTTATCGCAATGGAAAATCAACAGCTTTTAACAGTGCAAGGTGAGGGTATTTATGAAGTTGAAGCGATTATGTCTGGTCTGGATCTTGGTGCTCTCTTAGGCCTTATTCTGACTGGAGATCCTAAAAAATTCACATTTGACGAAAACTTAGCTAGAGAGTTTGGGTTGGATGTAAACTCAACGATTAAAGATGGTGCGTTAAATTTAAGTATTAAATCTGATCCTGCTGGTGAAGAGCTTGATGCTTTCCAAGTTAATCAATTATTAAGTACGGTAAGTATTGATGGTGGTTTAACTGGTACACTTAATTTAAGTGTTTTACCTGGCATTAGTATTGAAGCTAAAGATGCTAATGGACAGCGTCTTGCATATAAAGCACAAGTTGAAGTCGCTGAAGTTGGTTTATTGAATGATTTGTTAAAAGGTGATGTTGATAACACTCAACAAATTGACCAAATTGGGTTAGATAATACTTTAGTGGTTAAAAACTCTAAGGTTTCAAATTCATTATATGGTTTGGACGGTATTGACACATTAGTCGGTGGTCTTGGTTCAGATATTTTATACGGTGGTACAGGCAACGATACCTTAACGGGTAATGCTGGTAATGATGTGCTAGTAGGTGGACAGGGCAATGATACCCTGATTGGCGGTACAGGTGCTGATATCTTCCGTTGGGAGAAAGATGACTATTTAATGAATAAAGTCACAATTGCACGAGACACGATTAAAGATTTTGATATCCGTCCACAAGCATTTGGTGGTGATGTACTTGACTTAGCAAATTTATTGCAAGGTGAAGGATATCAAGGTTTTGGGGCTGGTAACTTAACGAATTACTTACACTTTGAATATGACGCAGTAGCAAACAAAACTGTTTTATATATCAATACAAAAGGTGAATTTGTAGGTGGCTTTAATGCAGCTGTACATACTGCAAAAGTTGAACAAATTATCGACTTGATTGGTGTAAATTTAACCGAAGGATTTACTTCAGACTATCACTTAATCTCTAGCTTAATTGGTCAAGGCAAATTGCTTACAGATGCTTTACCAATTCAAACCAATACAGGCAGTGGTGCTCAAACCGTTGTAGATTTCACAATATCAGATAATGATGGTGATACTGCATCAACTAAAGTTACCTTTGACCGTGAAGACTTACAATCTGTGATATTTGATCCATTAAACCAAGCACCGTTTGTATTTGGCCAAGATACTTCATTGCTTGGGCTTGTTGGTGTAGATTTATTGCATATCCTAGACTTAGGTAATCAGGATTTAGCTGTTTACGATGTAGACAATAACTTAAGCGAAGTATCTATTACATTTGCACAAGGTGTATCTTTAAATGTAACCAATCCTGCATTTAAATGGTCTGAACGTTTAGAACAAGAATTAGGTCTTGATGTTGTACAAACCACAACTGACGGGCTTGCAAATCTTGTTGGCAAAACCACAACGATTACGATTACAAGTGCAAGCAATACAGATCGTAAGATTTCAAATGAAGCGATTAATCAGTTATTAGCAACGTTACAATTCGGTTCGCAAGATGGCGCTTTAGGTCTTCTAGACGGTAATTTACTATCTCTTGATGTCTTGAATGCCATGACTATTACTGCTACCGATTCGCAAAATGTTTCTACCTCTCAATCACTTGGTAAGCTTGTTGATTTAAGCTTAATCACAGGAAATAGCTTAAATGGCGCTGTGAACTTAGTTGAAGGCAATGATGCACCAACTGAAACGATCAATCGCTCAACTGAAATTAAAGACTTATTAATTTACGGCTATGATGGCGAAGACATTATTAGCAGTGGTTCAGGTAATGATGTGATTTATGGTGGTGAAGGCATGGACACCATCAAAGGTGGTTCTGGTGATGACTACCTAAATGGTGGTGCAGGTAACGATACCTTATATGGTGATATTGGTAATGATGTGCTTGTAGGTGGTGCAGGTAATGACTTCTTATATGGTGGCACTGGCAATAACATCTTTAATGGTGGTGAGGGTAGAGATACGTTCATTTCTACAGTAGGTGGTGGACGTGATACAGCAATTTATGACGTATTGAATGCGGCTGATGCTACAGGTGGTCATGACCAAGATTTATGGAAAAACTTTGCTAAAGGTGATGTGAACACATCAGCTGATGCAGATGTAATTGATATTTCTGCACTGTTAGCAGATCAAAAATCTGAAGGCGGTAGTATTGACCTAGCGAAATTTGTATCTGTTGAAGTCAAAGATGGTCATACGATTATTAGTATTGACCGAGATGGCGAGACAGTTGTTGATGACAGCGGAAAAGCGATCTCAGGTAATCAATATGCAATGACAGAATTGCTGACATTGAATAACGTTGAGACGACACTTGCTGATTTGTTGAAAAACAATCAAATCATCTATTAATTCGCCAATAGGGTGGGAGCATTTGCTTTCACCCTATGCTTCGCCATTTTTAAATATTGAGCAAACTATGAAAAAATTATTTGTGAGTATTGCACTCCTGACTTCAATCAGTGCATTTACGCATGCCAATACGGCTGTAGGGGATTCGGTAAAACTAGGTAAACTTCAAGGCCGATATGCTTTAGATTGTTCAAAGCAAAAAGCTCATAGCTTATCTTATGTGATTGGTGAAAAAAGTATTTTGCGCTTAATTTCTGCTAAGCAAAAGCGTGCTTTATTAAAGTCAATTGAGCCTAAGTCTGAAAAATCTTTTGAAGATTATCAATATCTAACTACCGCCGAGTACCAAGGGACTACGGTAGATTTCTACCAGAAAGATCATCAAAACTATGCGCGTGTTTTAAATACCAGCCTGAGTAATTCATTAGGTCCAAAAACCAAACAGATGTTAATACAGTGCAAAACAGAAGCTAAATCCTGATATTTGAAAAGACCAGCAATAGCTGGTCTTTTTATACAATATAGAAATAACCGCAGAAAAAGCCCTGAAAACTTTTCTTAAAACTTTATGAAAAATAATGCTTAGGTTAAGATGAGCCATCATTTGTAAAAGCATTCTAGAAGACCTATGCAACCATTTGTTCTATATAACTCAGAGCAACGTAAAAAAGTAGAATTTGTACCTCGTAAAGAAGGTCAGATTGATCTGTATGTTTGTGGGATGACGGTCTATGACTACTGTCATATCGGACATGCACGCACAGTGGTTGCATTTGACTATATTATCCGTTTCCTGCGCAGTCAGGGCTGGAAAGTAAAATACGTACGCAATATCACTGACATTGACGACAAGATTATTAAACGTGCCAATGAAAATGGGGAAAGCATTTCATCACTGACCAGCCGTTTTATTGATGCCATGAATGAAGACTTTGCCAAATTAGGCTGTCTTGCACCGGATGAAGCACCAAAAGCCACTGATTACATCAATCAGATGCAAAACATGATTGGTACGCTGGTGGAAAAAGGGACTGCATATCCGGCAAATAATGGCGATGTTTACTTCGAGGTTGAAAAATTCGCCAAATACGGGCGTCTCTCAGGCCGTAAACTGGAAGATATGCAGGCAGGCGCTTCTGAACGTGTAGACGTCGAAGTTGAGAAAAAACACCCGTTTGACTTTGTACTTTGGAAACATGCCAAAGAAAATGAACCTTCTTGGGCATCACCATGGGGCAATGGCCGTCCAGGCTGGCATATTGAATGTTCAGCCATGTCTACCTGCTGCCTCGGCAATCATTTTGATATTCATGGCGGTGGTGCTGACTTAAGCTTCCCGCATCATGAAAACGAGATTGCACAGTCAGAAGCAGCCACTGGCGAACAGTATGTAAATTACTGGATGCACGCCGGCTTCATCAATGTTGATGGTGAAAAGATGTCGAAGTCTTTGGGTAACTTCTTCACCATCCGTGATGTGATTGAAAAATTCCATCCGGAAGTGGTGCGTTACTTTATCGTATCTTCACACTACCGCAGCCCAGTGAACTATTCAGATGTAGCTTTAAAAGAAGCAAAAAATACGCTGATGCGTTTCTATCATTCTTTTAAAGCTTATCAAGCGCTATATGGTGAGCAGGTTGTTGAAACTTTAGATCAAAGCTTTGTTGAGCGTTTCAATACAGCCATGTGTGATGACTTCAATACACCAGAAGCCATTGCTGTATTGTTTGAACTGAATAAAGAGCTGAACCGTGCAGTAAAAGATCAGAATCAGGAACAGGCTACAGTTTATTATTCTACTCTGCGTCACCTGACTAATATTCTGGGTCTGGTACAGCACAATGTCGATGAATTCTTGAAGTCTGATATTGGTCAGGAAGCTTTAGGCTTGTCTGAAGAGCAGATTGAAGATCTCATCCAGCAACGTAAAGATGCCAAAAAAGAGAAAAATTTTGCTCGTGCCGATGAAATCCGCCAGTCTTTATTAGACCAAGGGGTGGTGCTGGAAGATACCCGTCAAGGAACTGTATGGCGTCGTGCTGATTAATTCGGCAGTTGAATCGATAGAGAGTTGACAGTTAGCAGAAACTCTCTATAATTCACTCCCATATTGCGGGAATAGCTCAGTTGGTAGAGCACAACCTTGCCAAGGTTGGGGTCGCGAGTTCGAGTCTCGTTTCCCGCTCCAAAATTCAAAAAACCCTGATCGGAAGATTGGGGTTTTTTATTGCCTACGCAAAATAAAAAGGACAATCAGAACTGATTTACATAATGAAATTCTGAATAATGAAGAGCTTTCGGTCAGGGAGATTTCTAAACATTCTGTTTAAGTTTTATGAAAAGCTCTACATTTTGAAACCTGACATTTGCATAGATATGATAAAATTGCGAAAATTATTTTTGCTAGACTGAGTCAACTCTGTATAGAGTTAAGGTAAACCTACTTTGAACCCACCAAATATGCCAAATCAAATAGACTTCCAGAAAGTTGCACTTGAAACCTTGCGTATCGAAGAACAAGCATTACAGATTTTAGCCACGCAGATTGATGAGCGTTTTAATCAGGCATGTGAAATTATCTTGCAGTGCAAAGGTCGTCTGGTGATTACCGGGATGGGGAAATCCGGGCATATTGGCCGTAAAATGGCGGCAACTTTTGCCTCTACGGGTACGCCTTCATTCTTCATGCACCCGGGCGAGGCAGGGCATGGTGATCTCGGTATGCTGGTACCGGGTGATGTACTGATCGCCATTTCAAACTCAGGCAAAAGCGATGAAATCATGATGCTGATGCCTCTGATCAAGCGTCTGGAAATTCCCTTAATTACCATTAGTGGTGATGCCAAAGGCCCAATGCCACAAAATGCTGATGTGGCTTTAACTCTGGGTCATCTTCAGGAAGCCTGTCCACTTGGCCTGGCACCGACTTCGAGTACAACAGCAACTTTAGCGCTGGGTGATGCTCTGGCTGTCGCTCTTCTGGATGCCCGTGGTTTTACTGCTGACGATTTTGCATTGTCACATCCAGCGGGTGCCTTGGGTAAACGCTTATTGCTGCATGTAAAACACCTCATGCATACAGGTTCGGAATTGCCAAAAGTGTCACCAGATACACCGATGAATCAAGTTTTATACGAGATTTCAAATAAACGCCTAGGTTTGACCACAATTGTGGATCAAAATGATGTTCTGCTGGGTATTTTCACTGATGGTGACTTGCGCCGCCTGATCGACAAACAGCAAGGTTTTGATGTCAATTTACCGATTCAGGAAGTAATGACCAAAAATCCGCTGACGATTTCTCAGGAAGCGCGTGCTGTCGTTGCACTGGAAAAAATGAACGAACGTAAAATTAATCAATTTGTTGTGGTTGATGATGCCAATAAAGTCATTGGTGTAATTAGTATGCATGACCTGATTCAGGCTGGGGTAAATTAATAAATGGCATCTTATGTATTATTAGAGCAGGCACGTCATATTGAGGCACTGGTACTTGATGTAGATGGTATTTTAAGCGACGGTTTTGTTACATTGACCAATACGGGTGATGAGATCAAGTCTTTTGATATCCGTGATGGGCTGGGTATGAAACTGGTACAGCAAGCCGGAATCAAAGTGATCATTATCACTGGACGTCAAAGCAATATCGTACAAAAACGTATGTCGGATTTAGGTGTAGATCTGGTTTATCAGGGCCGCGAAGATAAAGGGACTGCTTTACGTGAAGCGTGTACTCAGCTCAATATCGACCCTGAAGACTGTTTATACATGGGTGATGACTGGCCTGATCTGTCTGCCTTCGCGATTGCTGGCATGAAAGTGACTGTTCCAAACGGCCATGTTGAAGTACGTCGTCGTGCTGATCTGGTAACGCAAGCCTATGGTGGTCGTGGTGCGGTACGCGAGATTTGTGACATGTTACTGATGTCCAAAGGTAAGTACCAAGAGTTACTTGAAAAATATACTCGTGCGCCTTATTAATAAGTCATACATCCTGGATTAAGTACACCGCTTATGGACACTAGAGTTTTATATCTTACGGCTATTATCATTGCCGCAATAAGTGGTGGTTATTACTATTACAGCGGTAAAGGCAACAAGTTGCAGACTGATTCTGCACGTAGCATGACCTATTCTGCGAATAATATTAACTTAACCCAAACTGATGAAAAGGGCATGTTGTCTGTTCGTGCCCAGGTCGACCAGCTTGAACAAAACCTGCAGCTAGAGACTTCAAGTCTCAAAAATCTGCAGGCAACGACCTATAAAGACGGTCAGATTGATGCGACATTCTTTGCCAAACAGGGCAACGGTTATGATGACAATACAAAAGTTGTACTTTCTCAAGAAGTGCTGGCGACCAAGATCATGCAAAATGGAAAAATGCAGTTCCGCACCGAGGAGCTGACGGCTTTTCCGAAAACACGTGAAATTGAAACCGATAAAACCGTCATTGTTGAATCTCCACAGGCTGAATTTATCAGTCAGGGCCTAAAAGCCAATCTTAATGATGGTCAATACGAATTCTTTAATATTCGAGGAAAGTATGAACCAAATTCCTAGAGCTAAAATGATGAACACTTTCCTTAAGCGCGCTGCGTTATTAAGTCTGGTTGCATTGGGTTCAGCCACTGCATTTGCATTGCCATCTGACCGTAATCAGCCGATTACCTTATTAGCTGACCGTGCGACTTTTAATGAGCGTACTGGAGTCACCACTTATTCGGGTAATGTCATCATTGAACAGGGCACCATGAAATTGCAGGCCAATTCAATTGTGGCGAATCTGAATAATAAAAAACAGATTAGCCTGATTACGGCAACAGGTAGCCCGGCTCAATTTCAGCAGAAAGTTGATCCTGCCAAAGGTTTGGCCAAAGGTCAGGCACAGAAAATTGTCTATAATGCAGAAACCGGGATTATTACCCTATCTGGAAATGCCTACTTGCAGCAAGATGGCGCTAGTATCCGTGGTAATACACTGAAATACAGCATGAATAAAGGCGATATTGAAGCAACAGGTACACCAAATAAAACCGGTTCAGCAGCAGGTCGTGTACAAATCGTGATTCCGCCTTCATCTTCGAAATCCTTTCCGGGAGCACGTGATTAATGGCACAGACGCATCAGGTTCAAACTTTAACCATTAAGCATCTGGCGAAAAATTATAGTAAACGCTGGGTAGTCAAGGACGTTTCCTTCAGTATGGAAAGTGGGCAGATTGTTGGGCTTTTAGGGCCTAATGGTGCAGGTAAAACTACCAGTTTCTATATGGTGGTGGGTCTGGTGCGTATGGACAAGGGTGAAATCCATCTGGATGATCTCGATTTGTCTGACTTGGCAATGCATGAACGTGCGCGAAAAGGGATTGGCTATTTACCTCAGGAAGCTTCTATTTTTAGAAAACTAACCATTTCTGAAAATATTATGGCGATTCTGGAAACGCGTAAGGATTTAACTAAAGCTCAGCGTCAGCAACGTCTGGCTGAATTACTGGCAGACTTTAAAATTACCCATATTAAAGATTCATTGGGTATGAGCGTGTCGGGTGGTGAACGTCGTCGTGCTGAAATTGCTCGTGCTTTGGCAGCTGACCCTAAATTCATGTTACTGGATGAACCTTTTGCCGGGGTTGATCCGATTTCCGTGGGTGATATTAAAGATATTATTACGACGCTGAAAGATCGTGGAATTGGTGTATTGATTACCGATCATAACGTTCGTGAAACTTTGGCCATCTGTGAACATGCCTATATTGTCAGCGAAGGTTCAGTCATTGCTGAAGGCACGGCACAAGAAATTCTGGCCAATGAAACGGTACGTAAAGTTTATCTAGGTGATGACTTTACTGTATAGAAAATTTTCATTATCAGAAAAAACCCGCATTAAGACTTTAGTCGTCAAATGCGGTTTTTTTTTACTTAAATTAAGACGAAAAAGCTATCTTTTTGTATGATTTGATATATTGTTAGGCTAAAACACGAAACACTCATTATTATGCAATTTAGGGTGCAGCACTTAAAAAATGTTCAGGGGATAATAGATAAAAATAAGGGAATATGGATCATTCTTCTTTTCCCTTTATCTGTGCCATTCGTACATGCAGAAAATTCACAGAATTATTTTAATAATATTAAAAGTGGATTAGGAAAACTGATTGCACCGGAGCCAATGCGATCAGCACAAACGATTGATATTAGCTCACTCAGTCAGTACTCACTGGATACCTCAAAGGTGGCTGAACTGCCGCAGATTAGTCGGTCACAGCAGGGACAATTTTCAATTCAACCTATAAATGCTGGTATTCCTGCAAAAATGAGTCTGATTGAGGCGGTTCATACTGCAGTTCAGCGTCGTCCGGAAATTGCCCAGAGTATTTCGTCTTTATCTGCACAGGCAGCCAATATTGATGTGGCCAAAGCAGCGTATTATCCACAGTTATCTGGCGGTGTGGGTACCGGAGATTTGACCTCAGGTGAACGTGGACGTCAGGTGGTTTCTCTGAATGCAACCCAGATGCTGTATGACTTTGGCAAGATTAAAACCAATGTCAGTGTTGAAGAGGCGAGACTGGCAGAAGACCAGGCAAGAGTATTGGTAAGTCTGGATCAGGTCGCACTGGAAGTAGCGGATGCTATTGTCAACATTAAACGCTATCAGGAAATTACCAAGATTGCCGAGCAACAGATTCAGGGCATCGCACGGATTGCAGAAATTGCCAATTTACGTGCCCGTGCCGGGATTAGCACACAGGCCGATCCGGTTCAGGCGCAATCCAATCTGGAAGCTGCACAATCTAACCTGATCGTGCAACAAACCCAGTTAAGACAATATCAGCAACGTCTGCGAACTTTATTGGGATTTGATGTCTCTGCAGTTCAATGGGAAATTCCAGATCGTATCGTGACTCAGGCTGATCTTTATCAGGATCCCCAATTTACCCAGATTCCAAGCATGATCCTGGCACATTCAGGAGTAGATGTAGCCCGATTGCAAAAAGATCAGGCACGTTTAAGCCGTTATCCGACCATTAATCTGAAAGGTAGCTTAAGTCAGGCGGTCAATGGTCGAAATCCGAATAATAATGAAGACGATGGCTTTTATAATTCAATTATGATTGAAGCCAGCAGTAATTTTTATCAGGGGGGCGCTGTTCGGTCTCAGGCACGTGCTGCCAGTTATGCCGAAGAAGCTGCACGCGCACAGGTCAATACTGTCTATCTGGATGTGCTGGATCAGGTTCGCTTAATCCGGGAACAGATTGAAAATAAACAAAGACAAATGAATGTCCTGGCTCAGCGCCGTGAAACCACGGTACGAACCAAAGAGCTATATCAAGAACAATATAAATTGGGCACACGGACTGTAGTGGATTTATTAAACGCAGAACAGGCGATTCACAGCGCAGCACAGGAAATTGAATCAGCGCGCTATGACATCTATTCGGCAATTGTGCAATACATTCAGGTGACAGGTCGTACACGGGATATTTACGCGCTTAACCGTATTTCTATTCAGGGGTTTGAAGTTCAGCCATGAGTACTATAATAAATTATCAGCCGTGGCTTCAGGCAGTTTTGAATATTGCCAAGCATTATCGGATTGAACCATCTGAGGAACGGATTCGTCTGCAACTGGACTGGAACCAGCATCATGACATTGATGAAATGCTCAAGATTGTTAGCCGTCAGATGGGATTGAATGTCCGCAAAAATAAATTTGATAGCAGTCTGCTGAATCCTTGGCGTTTGCCCTTATTGGTTGAATTTGATAGCGGAGATGTCGGTGTTATTGAATGTATCGACACACAAGGTAATGTCAGTGTACAACTGAGTGGTGATGCCGGTTTATCGCAAAGTTTTACCATCGAGCAGTTAGAAACAGGTGCGAAGCATGTTTATATCCTGCGACCAGAGTCTTCTGTGCCGGATGCGCGTGTCGACGAATACATCAAGCCCTTTGAGAAAAACTGGTTCTGGTCAATTGTTCTTAAAGACTGGAAACGCTATATTGATGTGATGTTTGCCTCTTTAATCGCCAATATTCTGGCTTTGGCAACGATTGTCTTCTCGATGAACGTTTATGACCGTGTCATTCCTTCACAATCGATTCCTACTTTATGGGTGTTGGCCGGCGGTGTACTGATTGCGGCGATTTTCGAGTTTGTATTGCGGGTATCCCGTATTTATCTTTCAGACATTATTGGTAAACGGGCTGACCTGAAAATATCTGACCGGGTATTTGGGCATTCCTTAAGAATTAAAAACAGTGAGCGTTCCAAATCGACCGGAACATTTATTTCGCAGATTCGTGAACTCGAAGGTGTGCGTGAACTGGTCACTTCCACTACCGTGACGGCAATTGCAGATCTGCCATTCTTCTTCCTGTTCCTGGGAATCTTCTGGATTATTGGCGGCAACCTGTTCTGGGTCATGCTACTGGTAGTACCACTCATGATTCTTCCGGGAATTCTGGCGCAGAAAAAACTGGCCAAGTTGGCACAGTTAGGAATGCGTGAATCTGCGATCCGTAATGCTTTATTAGTAGAAGCCGTACAAGGGATTGAAGATATCAAGCTGTTAAGAGCTGAAACCCGTTTCCAGAACCAATGGAATCACATGAATGAGGTCTCTGCTGATGTCAGCATGCAACAACGTAAAATTGTTGGATTGATGACCGCATGGACTCAAAAAATTCAGGGACTCACCTTTGCTATTGTGGTCTTGGTGGGTGCATTTGCAGTAATGGATGGTGAGATGACGACAGGTGCTTTAGTTGCCTGTTCGATTTTATCATCACGGATGCTGGCACCCATTTCACAAATCACTGGTGTCTTGGGGCGTTTACAGCAAGCCAAAGTTGCCAAGGGCGGTTTGGATGAATTGATGAAAAAACCGGTGGATCAGCCGGATTATTCACATCTGATTCACCGTCCTGTTTTAGATGGTCATTATGACCTGAGTGGCGTGGTGTTTAAATATGGCGATGATGATCCCAAACCGAGTCTGGTCATTCCAAAACTGGAAATCAAGCCCGGTGAAAAAATAGCAATTCTGGGTCGTAACGGTGCAGGTAAATCGACGCTGTTGCAATTGTTGTCAGGTATGCAAACCCCAGCACAGGGTAAGGTCAAACTGGATGGTATTGATCTGACCCTGATTGATCCTTCAGATGTACGCCGTGATATGGGCTTGCTCAATCAGAATTCACAACTCTTTTACGGTAGTATCCGTGAAAACCTGACTTTGGGTGCACCGCTCGCTACGGATCAGCAGATTCTGGAAGCCCTGCAAATCACTGGTGCACTTAACTTTGTTCAGGAGAAAAAAGAAGGTCTGGATCATATCATTCTGGAAGGTGGAGTGGGCTTCTCGGGTGGACAGCGTCAAGCCTTGTTACTGGCACGGCTCCTTATCCGCCAGCCTAAAATTTTGTTGCTAGATGAACCAACCGCAGCGATTGATGACGTTTCAGAAAAGCAGTTAATTGATCATCTGAAAGGGTATCTTGCACATCGTACACTGGTAGTGGCAACGCATCGTCGCGCCGTACTGGAGTTAGTTGACCGTATTCTCGTGGTCAATGATGGCAAAATTGTCATGGATGGTCCACGAGACCAGATATTAAATCAGTCACAGGTAGGAACTAAACGGGTCGTGGGAGCAAGCGCATGAGTGAACCACAAACATTAACGCGTTCAAACAAAGTGAGCTTTCAGGAACCGCCATTACCTAAATCCAGTCTGATTATCTGGATTGTGGGCATTGGCTTGTTAATTCTATTGACATGGGCCTGGCTATTTAAACTGGAAGAGGTCTCGACCGGTACGGGTAAAGTCATTCCATCTTCCAAAGAACAGGTGATTCAGTCTCTGGAGGGCGGCATTCTAACCAAGTTAAATGTTAAAGAAGGCGAGATTGTAGAACGTGGCCAAGTCTTGGCGCAGCTTGATCCAACCCGCTTTGAATCAAATGTCGGTGAATCAGAATCCTTACTAATCGCTTCACGTGCGACTTCCGCCCGTTTACGTGCAGAAGTGAGTGGTACGCCATTGTCTTTCCCTGAAGAAGTGCTGAAATATCCGAAACTGGTTAAAGAAGAAACCGCACTGTATCAGTCACGTCGTGCCAATCTGGAAGAATCTCTTGCCGGCTTGCAACAGGCATTGGTACTGGTACAACAGGAACTGGAAATGACCGCGCCATTGGTGGCTAAAGGGGCAGCCAGTGAAGTTGAAGTTTTACGGTTGAAGCGAGAAGCCAATGACCTGCGTAACCAGATGAATGATATTCGTAACCAGTACTATGTTAAAGCACGGGAAGAACTTTCCAAAGCCAATACTGATGTGGAAACTCAGCAACAGGTGGTACGCGGCAAGTCAGATACCTTGAACCGGACCATTTTTAAATCCCCAGTTCGTGGCGTGGTGAAAGAAATTGATGTCATGACTTTGGGTGGAGTGGTACCACAAAATGGCAAGCTGATGACCATCGTGCCTCTGGACGAGAAATTACTGGTTGAAGCCCGAATTTCACCACGTGATATTGCTTTTATCCGTCCTGATCAGGAAGCACTGGTGAAGATTACTGCCTATGATTACTCGATTTATGGCGGTCTAAAAGGTAAAGTGACCGTGATTTCGCCAGATACCTTGCGGGATGAAGTCAAACAGGATCAGTTCTACTATCGTGTGTATATCCGTACCGATAGTGACAAATTGAGAAATGCCGCCGGGCAGGAGTTTAATATCACACCAGGTATGGTGGCCTCTGTTGACATTCGTACCGGCGCAAAAACGGTAATGGACTATCTGATCAAGCCATTCAACAAGGCTAAAGAAGCATTGCGTGAACGTTAAATTTAAAAGTAATTAATAAAATTAAATTGAATCAAGCCTCTCGTATAGAGAGGCTTTTTCTTTGCCACCTCAAAACAGGTATACTGCACAGGTGAAATTTGAATGCCTGAAGTTATGCCATTTACCATTGCCAGCCTTGTCAGTTTTGAGGAAGACATCAAAAAAAGCCGATTTCAGGCCTTTGCCACACCTGTAGAAAATGAGCAGGATGTGAAGGATTTTCTGGAGGCCTATCGTGATCCGACCACCACTCATCAATGCTGGGCCTGGAAAATCGGTCATCATGTACGCTTTAATGATGATGGTGAGCCATCGGGTACCGCCGGCCGGCCGATCCTCGCGACTATTGAAGGCAATGAGCTAACCAATGTACTGGTACTGGTGAATCGATGGTATGGCGGTATTAAACTAGGCACCGGCGGTCTGGTCCGTGCCTATGGGGGCTGTGCTGGACAATGTTTGTTATTAGCTGAAAAAATTAAGCTGATTGAAAAGAAAAAGGTCGAATTTGCCTGCCAGTTTAATGAGTGGGCGATTTTTCAGTATGAGCTGAATCAGCAGCAGATTGATTATCAGGAAGAATATATGGCTGAAGGTGTACAGGTTCAGGCACAATTTCAGAAACATCAGATTGAGCCTTTTGCTCTGAAGATTCAGGATGTTACTCGCGGACGTGAACAATTAAAAATCATAGAAGAAGCCACAGATGACTGAACCAGATCCATTACTGAAATATCGTGAGCAGCATAAACACCGCCTGAATTATATGCCTTGGCTATATTGGTCCTTAAAACCCAAGAATCGTGGTTGGGCTGAAGCTTGGCAGAAAGAATATCAGACCTATCTGATGGAGATGGAAACAGTCGAAATTGGCGAAAACTGTTTTATTTCGCCGTTGGCGCATATCTTTGCTGAGCCGGGTCGTAAAATTAGTATCGGAGATAATACCTTTATTGCGGCAGATTGTACGCTACATGGTCCTCTGGAGATTGGTAACGAAGTCGCCATTAATCATCACTGTATTCTGGATGGTGGTCGGGTGGGCATTAAACTGCATGACCAGGTACGTATCGCAGCTTATTGTCATCTTTATGCCTTTGATCATGGGATGGAACTGGAGCAGCCAATTTATCAGCAGCCAGTCAGGTCTAAAGGGATTGAGATTGGTCGGGATGTCTGGCTAGGTGCTCATGTCGGCATTAAAGATGGGGTGAAAATTGCCGATCAGGCGATTATAGGGATGAATAGCATGGTCACGAAGGATATTGAAGCGCGTGCAATTGTCGCCGGAAATCCGGCAAAATTGATTCGATATCGGGATTAAAATAGTAAAAAAGGTGCTTGGAAAAAGGATTTATATCAAGCGCTTAATATTAGGTAAAGGTCTTATCACATCACATAAAAGTTAACATATTTCAATTCAAGCCTTACAGATTTCAGTGCACATTTACTAATGCTTGTGCTAAGTTAAAAATAACTAAGAAATTTTTATTATAAAAGAGAGGCTGAACATGAAACGTGTCATTGCCTGCATAGACTCCTCACCATGCACGAACGCACTTGCAGATGCGGCTGCATGGATTGCCAAACAGACCGGCCGTGAACTGGTTTTATTACAGGTTCTGGATTATTACCCGGCCAGTTATCATCTTGGGGAAATTAGCGGTGTGATTGGCTTTGAAAGCAATGCCATGTTGCTTAAAGAGCTGGCTGAGCTGGAGCAAAAGCAAAGTGAAATTGCGCTTAGTTATAGCAATAATCTGCTCCAGCATATTTCGGATCGTATCTTTAAAGATTATGGCATCCGCACCACCCATATTCAGGAAAAGGGTGATTTTCTGGAACAAAGTTTTCAGATTCTAAAACCTGATGATATTGCTGTAATCGGACTACTCGGTGAGCGTTCTGCCGAGAAAAACAAGCCAATCGGCACCAATGTAGAAAACTTTATCCGTGGTGCTAACTGTACAGTGATGACTGTAGGGGAACACTTCAGACCACCGACACGTTTTATCTTTGCTTATGAATATTCACCAACCTGTGTGAAGATGATGAAACGCATTGCAGAAAGTGATTTATTAAGACAATTACAATGTCATCTGCTTTATATCGGGGATCATGTGGAAATCCTGAATGAGCCTCTGCAATATTTGACAGAAGCAGGACTAGAGGTCGTTCCAGAATACCGCTATGGAGAAGTAGCTGAAAATATCCTGTCTTATCAGCAGGAACATGGGATTCAGTTAATTGTCTTGGGGGCATTCAGTCACAGCAAGATCCACCAGTTCTTCTTGGGCAGTATTGCGACAACGATTTTCCGAAATTCTAAAGTGCCATTATTGGTAGCGAAGTAGAAAGAGGGTGATAAAACCTACAGAAATGTATTTTTTGATAAATTGTTACAGCTTGAATTAAAAATAACCAGAGTTATCCTCATATATTGTGGATAACTCTGTGGTTACATTCTGTAAGATGATGTTATTTATCGAGAATACTTTATTGGCTGATTTTTGTTCTAGTCGTATTATTTGACAATTGCGAGTGCAAAACCATCATGGCCTTTACTGCCAACGGTCTGTAAAGCAGTACAAGATAAGATACGTGGATGATTTTCCAGCGCTTTAAACATGTCACGAATGCCTTCAATACTTGGTTTTTTATTATCCGGATTGATGATATCACCGGCACGAATCACATTGTCCAGGAAGATAATGGTACCGGAGTGAGAAAAGTTTAAGCTCAGCTCCAGATATTCAGGATAGCTTTGCTTATCGGCATCAATAAAAATAAAGTCAAAGGCTTCAGTATCTTGAGGCAGGGCACGAAGCACATCTGCAGCACGGCCACATTTCAGCTCAACTTTCTGTTTTAACTGTGCACGATCAATATTTTCCTGTCCCATCGCAGAATGTGTATCACGGCCTTCGATTGTCAGGATATAACCGTCTTCAGGGAGGGCACGAGCCAGCCACATGGTGCTATATGCAGCAAAGGTTCCTAGTTCCAGTACGCGCTTGCACTTATTCATCTGGATCAGCATTTGCAGCAGCATGCCCTGATTCGGCGCAACAGCCAGATGATCTGGAAAACCATGTGCAGCAGTATTTTCAAGAGTCTGATTCAGGATAGGATCTTCAGGAATTAAATGTGAATCAATGTAGCGGTCAATATCTGTCCACATTTGTTGCATAGTACTCGCACCTTTGTTGTGATGCGTGCATTTTAAACTTTTCCGAGCACAGCGCAATTTATTGTTCTATATTCGCTGATTTTTTAGGCTATACAAAGCCAAAAGCTGGCTTTGTATAGAAAATGAAATGACTTAGTAATTACACATTGATGAGCGACGACTTAAATCCGGGCCCCAAGTGCGATAACCTTGAGTATCAATATGGATTTGGCCAGAGGCATATAAACCGAGCCCCATATTCAGGCTTTGTCCATGCTGTAACCAAAACTGGCACAGTTTGAACTTGGTATTTTCAATTGCTGCATAATCCTGAGCCTGTGGGTACTCAGGTCCGATCCGAAAATCAATTGCCGAGTTAAACAGGTGACGTGAAGAATTGGCTCCACCGGCACACTGATTTAAAGGCAGGTCACGATAAACCGAAGTGACTTCAAAATCAGTCAGTACATTGGCAGCAACCAGATATTTGAAGACACGTAAAGTAGGCACCTGATTTGACCAGAGCTCACGGCTTGGAATCATATATTGCGATCGACCACATTTAGCCCAATCCCGTGCAGTACGCATCAGCTCAAAACTTGGAATAATATTTCCGACCCCTTGCTGGGCCAAAAAGTTTTCATATTCACGTACAAGAGACAGGTTATTTAGTGCCGATACCCAGTGAGTATAGACATAAGGAACCGGTTTAGGCTGTGGTTTATGGTTGTACTGGACTCGTTCTTCTGGGATGTAAATCCTTTTATCTGGAGTTACTTTACCAGACTGTTTTGTGGTGGTAGCACATCCTACAAAGACAAGCGGGATTATACAAACACTCAATAACCCCTTTATTAAATGCTTCATTGATAGCAATTCAGATATTTTAAAATAGCGCTATTTTAGTCCACTTTTACGGAGAAAATCAGGATAAATTGCAATGAAATGTGTGGATGGGGTATAAAAAAAGACCAGTCTATGCTGGTCTTTTTTTAAGATTTGAAAAATTATTTTTCAAGATATTGTAATTTATCAGTTTTACCATTCCACTCTTCACGGTCAGCAGGTTGCTCACCAATTTGTGTGATGTTCGGCCATTTTTGAGACAGTTCAGCATTTAGCTCGATAAAGACTTCTTGGCCTTCCGGTAATTCATCTTCAGAGAAAATTGCATTCGCAGGACATTCAGGCTCACATAACGCGCAGTCGATACACTCGTCCGGGTTAATCACAAGGAAGTTAGGACCTTCATAGAAACAGTCTACTGGGCAAACTTCAACACAGTCTTGATATTTACATTTAATACAATTTTCAGTGACAACGAAGGTCATGGCGACAGCTACCTAAAAAATATGGTTCTAATGACGAATACCGTATTTTAGGCAAAAATAGAGGGAACAAACAATTCCTTTTATTGATATTTGTTATATATAGGGCTGTTAAATTTGAAAAAACTGCGATGATTGGATGAAAGGCTTAGGGAATGAGAATCATCATCAGCTAAGCCCTATGCGGGATAGGGCTTAGAAGAGATTTTAACTTGGCTGTTTCATGAGATCTTTAAGAGCATAAAGTTGCTGTAATGCTTCACGTGGGCTCAGATTGTCGACATCAATGTCTTCTAATAATTCAAGCGCTGCTGAAGGCTTTTCAATCTCGATGACTTTTTCGATGATTTCAGGCATCGCAAACAGATCATGCTGCGGACTCTGTGGTTTGGCCTGATGCTGCTTTTCCAGAATCTTCAAGCGATGCTGAGCTTCTTTAATTACAGCCGCAGGAATACCTGCCAGTTTAGCGACCTGTAAACCATGACTCTGGCTAGCTGGGCCATGTTGGACTTTATGCAGCAGAATAAGGTTGCCATTTAGTTCTTTGGCTGTGACATGATAGTTATCAATTCCTGCTTCTTTGTCCAGTTCGGTTAGCTCAAAATAATGCGTTGCGAACAGACATAGACATTGAATCCGTTTAGTCAGATCCAGCACACAAGCCCAAGCCAGGGACAGCCCGTCATAAGTACTGGTTCCACGACCCACTTCATCCATCAGAACCAGAGATTGACTGGTAGCATGATGCAGAATTTGCGAAGTTTCCGTCATTTCCACCATAAAGGTTGATTTGCCAGTCGACAAATCATCTGCAGAGCCAATCCGGGTAAAGATCCGGTCAATTGGACCCAGTGTTGTCGATTGCGCTGGCACATAACTACCGCAATAAGCCAGCAGGGCAATCAGGGCAGTCTGGCGCATAAAGGTGGATTTACCACCCATATTTGGACCGGTGATAATGGCCATACGGTGCTGATAATCCAGCTGGGTATCATTTGGAGTAAAGGCTGCCTTGCTTAAGGCTTCCACCACAGGATGACGGCCGGCAACGATTTTCACACCAATTTCAGGGCTGAATTTTGGTCGTGCCCAATTGCGTAAACGTGCCTGATGGGCAAAGTTTGCCAACAGATCGATCTGGGCAATCGCACTGCTCATCATCTGTAGATTGCCAATATCCTGACGCAGTTCATCCAGCAACATTTCGAATAGCATTTTCTCGCGAGCAAGTGCACGGGATTCGCTAGACAATACTTTATCTTCAAAAGCTTTTAGTTCAGGCGTGATATAACGCTCAGCATTTTTCAGCGTTTGGCGACGGATATAATGTTCAGGTGCCTGTTCAGCTTGTGCACGAGTCAGTTCGATATAATAACCACTGACACGGTTATAGCCGATTTTCAGGGTAGGAATGCCGCTTTGCTCACGTTCCTTAATCTCCAGATCAATCAGGAACTGTCCGGCATGATCACGGATTTTACGCAGCTCATCCAGCTCGCTATCGAAACCTTCTGCAATGACATTGCCATCACGTAGCAGTACCGGCGGATTTTCAACAATAGCTGACATCAGGCGCTGATGCAGGCCATGAAAATCGCCCAGTTCTTCATTCAGCTGTTGTAATAATTTCGAATTCTGCTGACTTAACAGCGGTTGTAACGCATGGCGTAAAAATGGAATCTGTGCACAGGCTTGACGCAACTGCACTAAATCACGTGGACGAGCACTACCTAAAGCGATACGGCTGAGTACACGTTCAATATCACTAATTTCTTTTAAGACCAGACGGACTGGCGATTCATGGAAACCTTCAAGCAATGCCTGTGTCGCATCCAGTCGCTCATCCAGTATCGCAGTATCACGAAGCGGTTGCATCAAGGTTCGGCTAAGCAGACGGCCACCCATAGCGGTCTGACAGTCATTGATCAGCTGGAACAATGAAGTGCCATGTTCAAATAAAGGCTCAATTAGCTCCAGATTACGACGGGTCACTGGATCCAGTGCAATAAAGTCTGAACTTTGTTCCAGTTGAATGGTTCGGATATGTGGTAAAGCCGTTTTCTGGGTTTCTTTGGCATAGTGAATCAATGCGGCTGCAGCAGCTTTGGCCAAGGGCAGATGATCAATTCCGAAACCTGAAAGTGTACTCACTGCAAACTGGTCACATAAGGTCTTCTGGGCATTGTTTTGGTTAAAGTCAACATTCGGACGTTTGCTAATAGGAACATCTAGTTGTTGTTTTAAGTGTTTTACCAGAGCTTGATCTTGCAGATTTTCATCAATCACAATTTCGCTTGGCATCAGGCGTGCCAACTCAATGGCTAACTGACTTAAGTCATAATCGATTTGCTGGACTTTAAATAAACCCGCACTCAGGTCGAGAAGTGCAATTCCGATTTGTTGGTGTTGAACACACAGAGCAACCAGGTTGGAGGTTTGATGCGCACCTAATAAGGCATCATCAGTTAAAGTCCCGGGAGTGATAATTCGGACGACCCCACGTTCAACTGGACCTTTACCAGTCACTTCACCGATCTGCTCGCAGATCACCACCGTTTCGCCTTTTTTCACCAGACGAGCTAGATAGCCTTCAGCAGCATGGAAAGGTACACCGGCCATGGGAATTGGCTGGCCATTGGCTTTACCGCGATGGGTCAGGGTAATGCCTAAAATTTTGGCGGCCTTATGGGCATCTTCAAAGAACAGTTCATAGAAATCACCCATGCGATAGAACATCAATGAGTGTGGATGCTGCATTTTGACCGACATGTACTGCTGCATCATAGGTGTTAGTGTGGATAGGTCAGGTCCAATATTTTCTGTATTCATGTCACTTAACACCTTTAAAATTAATAATATTTACAATTAATTGCATACAAAACTTTTCCTGACGAATCCTGTTGAATCTTGTCTAAACCTGAACAATCCAATGACTAAGTATACCTTTTGGTGTACCTTTTCTTGGTGTGTGGTTAAAATACTAAGAATAAGATGATTCGATTTTTGAATTTCTGAAACGGATTCTAACAAAAACCGTGGCTTTGTTTCTAAGGGGATTTTTAGGTGAGTGAAAAAGAAACTCAAGCAACTAAAAAAGTTGCTCTATCTGCTAAAGCGATAGAGAAAATGAAGAATGATAGTTATAAAGCCGATATAGGTGAAAATGAAGGCTTGCGTGTATATAAAGGGAAGACTGGATTAACATCTTTTATATATCGTTATCGTAGTCCTATTGATAACTCGTTAAAAAAAATGAAGATAGGTACTTTTCCTGAATTATCTTTGGCTGAAGCAAGGATCGAGTTGCAAAAGCTAAAAGTTCAAAGGCGTTCAGGCATTTGCCCAAGTACTTATGCAAAAGAAGAAAAATTGGAACGGCTAACTAAGCTTCAAGCAGAAAAAAAGAAAGAGGAACTTCATAAATTTACAGTTAAAGATTTAATCGAGTTATATCTTACAAACGTAATCGAAGATAGGTACGTAGATGATCCAAGATCTGGGTTAAAGAAATTGATTCGAGGGTCTCGTAAGAAGAAGGGGCAAGATGAAACAAGAAGAACGCTGTATGGAGATGCAGTAAAAGTCTTAGGGCATTTACCTGCTGAAAAAATTACTCGTAAAGATATCGTACAGTTGGTGTCAGATATAGTGGCAAGAGGAGCCAATGTTCAGGCAGGTAGAGTTTTGTCTGAATTAACTTTAGCTTATGAGTACGCTATTGGGCTTGAAAAGTTTAAAGAGGATTTTGCTAACCCAGCTTTGCAGGCTAAGGCTAGCGCGAAACAAGCCAGATTAAAGCTGACTTGTACGAAAGGAACTAGAGTTTTAAGTGATGATGAATTAAGGCGTGTTTTGCAGTGGTTGCCAACTTCAGGGTTTTCAGCAAAACATAAACAAGTCTTGATGATCACACTTTGGACAGGATGCCGAACAGGTGAAGTTTGTGAAGCTAAATGGGCAGATATAAGTTTAGAGTCTAGAACATGGCATATCAGACAGAGTAAAAATGGTTCGGAACGCTATGTTCAACTATCTCGTCAGTGTGCTGAGTTTATTGCAAATCTTCCTAATAAGCATTTGGAATATGTTTTTCAAATGGAAAAAAGTGGAAAGCCACTTTTGCAAAAAACGATTACTGAATGTAAATGGAGAATGAAACACCCTGAAAAGATGGTGTATAAACAAACATATAGACCTGAACAGTTGTGGTTGAATGACATGCCTGATTGGAATCCGCATGACTTAAGAAGGACGGTACGTACAGGGTTGTCACGTTTGGGTTGTCCAGCAGAGGTGGCGGAAGCAGTATTGGGTCATTCTAAAAAAGGGATACAGGGAACGTATGATTTACATACTTACGAAAAAGAGTGTGCTGAATGGTTGCAGAAGTGGGCTGACTATTTAGATAAAAATATGATGGAAAATTAAACGATTTGTGTAACAATTGGACTTTAAAAGATTTTTTTATGGGGCGGTATGGAAGTTGTTACGCAATCATTAGAGGTGGGGCGAAATTTACATATTCTAAAAGTACATACTTATGATGAACAATTAATAGAATTAATAAATAAATATTTGGTAAAAGTGTGTGAGGGTGAAGATTCTGAAGATATTCAAAGAGTGAAAAAAAGGCTCCTTAAATTCATCTCAACAAAACATCCAAATACAAAAATGGGTGCCATAGCTGAATTTTTTATACATCTATATTTAAATGATTGTAATTATAAGCAAGAGTTTCTTTTTTTTAATTTAGAAGAGACATCAATAAAGAAAGGATTTGATGGTTTATATACAAAAGATGATGAAATATATGTCTTAGAAAGTAAATCTGGTAGTGAGAAAACTGAAGATATATCACACTTTGGTAAAATAAAAGAAGCATATACTGACTTAAAAAAATATTTTGATGGCTCAAGTGAAAAGGGTAATAATAATCCATGGAGAAATGCTTATAATCATGCAAGTCATAGTGATATAAAAGCCAAGGATTCTTTAAAAAAACAAATTAAAAAACTTGCTAATTTGTATGATGATGAAATATATGGGGATATAGAAAATTATAATATAATGCCTTGTTCAACAATATTTTTGGATGATGAGTGGAAAGATGTATTTATAAATGATTTTTTAAATTCGGTTGATAAAATGAATTTTTTGATGGCTAAAAAATGCGATGTTATAATATTGACTAAATTAAAATTATCCAATTTTATAGATTTTTTAGGGTTGGAGGATTCTAATGATTAATACTGCTTTGTTGAAAGAAGATGAAAGATTTTCGAACGCTATTAAAAAATTATTTTTGAATGAAGTATTGGATCAAGATGAATTAACTTTTTTACTAAGTTGTGCGATTCTTTTTTTAAAGAAATATGAAAAAGACAGTAGAGAAAAAAATTGTCTTTCATTTGCTTATTTTATACTTCTAAAAGTAGCACTAGTTAATAAATATTATCTTCCATTATATGATATATCAATAAATATGGGTTGGTATCCAATTTCAAGATTTATTTTTGAAAAAGAATTAATTGAAGATATAGAGGTTTTTCACGTAGTTTCTGATGCAAGAGTTGATAAATTTGAGTTTGAAGGAATTGTTGAGACATATAAACAAAAAAATAATAGATTGGATTTGTTAAATTCGGATGTTGATGAAAAAGCATATATTGCTCCTACATCATTTGGAAAAAGTAAATTAATTCAAGAATTTTTAAAAAAGAAAGATTATAATAGAATTGCTATTATAGTTCCTACTAAATCGCTTTTAACTCAAACTTATAACACTGTTAAGGACTTGTTTGATGAAAGAAAAATAATTTTTCACGATGAAATGTATCAAGGTGAGGATAATTTTATTGCTATTTTTACTCAAGAGCGTGCATTACGTTTATTAAGTAAAAATAAAGATATGAGTTTTGATCTTCTGGTAATTGATGAAGCTCATAATTTGATGGATAAAGATGTACGAAGTATATTGTTGCTAAGATTGATAAGAAGAAATAAATTTAGAAATCATGATTGTAATATACTATATTTATCTCCTTTAATATCAAATATTGAAAATATTAAATTTAGTAATAGTCAAAATATATTTGAAAGAAAAATAGATTTTAATATTAAAGAGCCATCTATTCATCTTTATGATAGTGATAAAAATTACTATTTATATAATAGATATTTTGATGATTATTATAAGGTTGAAAGTTACTCTGACTTTTTGGATTATATTTTTTCTCATGAAAAAAATAAAAACTTTTTTTATTTGCGGAAACCTAAAAGGGTTGAGCAGTTAGCGTCTAATATTTGTTCAGTATTACCTATTGACTTTGATGAAGAACTCCAAGTAATTAGTGAAAGTCTAGCAAGAAATATTCATAAGGACTTTTATTGCGTTGATTTTGTTAGAAAAGGCTTGATTTATTTACATGGTAAATTGCCTGATATCATCAAGGAATATTTAGAATATAAATTTAAAAATTTATCGAAAATAAAATATTTAGTGTCAAATTCTGTGATTTTGGAAGGTGTAAATTTACCAATTGATAATTTGTATATTTTAAATATATATAGTTTAGATTCAAAAAAATTGATAAATTTAGTGGGTCGTGTTAATAGATTGAATGAAGTGTTTGATAAAAATAATAGTGGTCTATATAAATTAAATCCAGATATTCATTTTGTTTATGATTCATATTTTACAGGTGAAAGTGCTAAATTAAGAAACACTATCAAGAAAATTAAATCAGGGGTGTTTAAGGATAAGGTGGATAATCCTGTTTTATTAAATTATTCAGATGAAAATAAACTAGATGTTTTGGGGGAGGGAGGTGAAAAAAATGTTTCTTCAGAAAATATTATAAAAATAAGGGAGGATTTTTTGATTGTTAATGATCTTAATGATGATTTTAAGTTTAAGTGCTCTTTAATTGAATCAAAGATTGATTCAATATATTTTGATTTTGATCTAGCATATAAAGTACTGGAGAGTAAATTTATTAAATATAAGTCAAATAAGAATTGGATGGAATTAGATATTATAGATAAAATTTCTATTTTCTTTATTGATGGTATGGATGAATATATTGCTAATAAAAATTTATTGCGTTTAAATAAAGAGAAAGCTAGAAATTTTTATAGAATGTTTAATGAAAACAAGCATAAATTAAATGTAAATCAGAATATAAGATTTTTATTAAAGTATTTTTATTCAATTCAGGATAGCTATGCTGGTAAAAATTTTTACGTAGGCGCATCCTATGGCGAGTTTTCAATTAATGATAATAGCTTTTCCAAAAATTATATTGATCTTTCAACTAAAGATGAAAAAGAACTGGTAAATATTGCATTAATAAAGATAAAAATAGAATCTGATTTTCTATCATTTGTTTTATATAAATTTGCTAATGTCTTATATGATATAGGTCTGGTTAGTGAAGATGAATATAATTTATTTACATACGGTAGTATTAGCAAAGAAACTAATGATTATGTTAGATTGGGTTTAAGTAGTAACATCGTTGCTTCACTTGAAAGAAATGATCAATTGAAAAATTTATCATTAGGTAGAAATGGGGTGGTTAGACCTAATGAGAAATTCATTGACTTTTTTGAAAAGCAGGATGATTTATTTAAATTTGAACTTTCAAAGTTTATAAATTAAAAAAAATAGAACATCTATACGTTAGATGTTCTATTTTTTATTATATTGGTGTAACACTTTGTTTTAGGTGGTTTTTTATATTATTCATTTGATTTCCGTTTTGAGATATATTTTGATTTTTAGTAGAGTTAATTGAGGTGGAGTCAAATTCCTCTAATGGATCAAAATACTCTTCACTTGATATTTCAAAAATTCCATTTAAAAATCCTTTTCTTGCTATAGAGTCAAGATTTTCCTGTGAAAAACCAAATTCTTTACAATCTTTATCTATTTGCTGAGCTTGGAGTATTGCTTCATTCAAAGAAACTCCGTCCTTTAATGTTAAGTCCACGTAATACACTGGCTGACGATAGCTCTGTGTTGTGCTTTTACCTCTTAATGTTAGCTGTAGTGGTAGGCAGGAGAGCAGACCATTTGAAGCTGCATGATAATATCTCAATCGAGCTGCCAAAGTTCGTATGCTGTTAAAACCAGTTGTCCTAAACACAAATGTTCCAAACTCATCTGAGTCATCTAGGTTTACATGCAAACGTCCATATGGCTTACAGTGTCCTCCTTGGGCTAAAGGGCATAGATCAGGTGAAGGGCATGTATGCTGTTCAACACCTTGATTTGTTAAACGCTGACAAGTTTGACCATCACCCACACAGATAGGTCGTCCAGTCTGACGATCAAACATTGTGTACTCTGCTCGCAAATTAAGATCAGGATCATTAAAAATCAATCTGACAGGAATTGTGCGAAGTTTCTGATTGGGTGTATTTGAGCGAAGCTGTTCATCTAGTGGATGCTTTATCCATCCATCCTTATTTTGAATCTGTGAAGTGATGGTAAATTGATCATCTTTTTCAGGTAGACGTTTACCGTTCTTCTCTACAACTCGTCCAATACTGATACGCCCTAGTATTGGTGGAGTAATTGCTAAACCTTTAATCATAAGTTCTGCTCCAAGTATTTTTTTATTACTGACTCTTTGATATGTAAGACAAAGATAAAAGATCAGAATGAAAGGCAAAAACTTCCAATTGGACTCACCACACTTTCGAGTGTTGGTGAGTTGGGGGAGTTTTTGCCGTTTTAGTGAAATTAATGAAAGATTTATCATTCTTGATAGATGTTGAACCTTCGACTTCCATATTTTTTAAGCGGATATTGCTCAATCAAATCAGGTTGATGTTTTAGCAGTGCTTTAAGGTTTAGACTTACCGAGTCCTTGGCTTTCTTCCAAACCACTGAGCCTCGAGCAAACACCGCACGTTCTTTATCCTGCATCATCATTTGGATTTGATGTTTGAGCTGATCGAATCGTTCTTGCTGATGCTGAATATCCTCTTTGAGTTTAATGAGCTTATCGAACATGAGATTGGCATTCTCATTGGCTGAGAAGTCCTCGACTGAAAGTGGGACATGTGCTGGATACAATTGCTGTATCGCTTTAGCTGCCGATTCACTTGCATCCACCGATGGTGGTGTATCCGTTTCCACACACTGCCAAAAATATCGTTCTGCATTGATGATGTGTTCAATCACCGACTCAGAACGAGTTACTTTAAAGATCTTGGTTTCATGACCACAGAGCAGTACACAGACATGCGCTGATTGTTTGCCTGTAACTGCCAACTGATGTTGTACCTGACACAGCACATACAAAGGTACTCCATCACGCCAAAGCTTAGCGCCATGTTCACCGGCAGTCTTACATTCCAAAATTTGAACTTCATCATTGCCCACCACGGAATAATCCAAGTTGGCTAACATGAAATACTTGTCAGGATCGGGATGCTGAAGTACAGCATTGACACGACGAACTTTGTTATTGGTGTGCATGCTGTAGTATTCAGCCACTAAAGGTTCAAGCTGTTTACCCCAATACAGCGGTGCTACACCTGAACTTTCATCTTCAATGGATTGAGTCTGACGACCTGTCTTGATCAGCCATAGCTCTAGCATCGACATATACGGATTTAATCCACATGCCGTTGCTGCATCACTACTACCAATGCCTTGTTTACGGACTTCAAGCCAATCTTGATATTCCATATTTTTAGTATTCACTAAACGCTTTGCACCACTGCTACGTTTAGTACCAAGGTTCGATGGAATGACTGTTGCTGTCATCGTGTTGGTTGATGGTGAAATGGGTGTCATTTGATTCATGTTTCTATCCTTATAAATCTGAGTTGTTGTAAAAAAGACAGGCATAGAAAAGCCATACCCGACACGAAGTCGGGTATGGCGCTATACATGGCTTATACTTGTTGAATAAATTGAGAGAATTACGTGAGTGCTTTGATCAGCGATTATTGAGGCTTGCGAGGTAAATGTTTATTCAGCTTAGGCGATTAAAAACAGGGCTTGTTCGAGTCCTCGTTGCTTGAGTCCTGCACCTGCACCAAACCAAGCTGAATCTAGACGGTGATCGGTACTCATGGCACGACGTTCATGATCAACAAATTCAGTGATCGAACACAATAGTCCATAAGCAGTGCCTTTAGCAGAAGACAACTCTGCACCTCGACCTTGACCATTAAACATCTCTAAGGCTTTGGTCATGGCTTTACCGTTTGGTTCAGCCTTGTTTTGAGCTTCAGCATTTTGTGCAACCTGACGATAGAACTGAATAATGTTCTCTTCAGGATCAGCGATTGACATGGTGCTATTGTTAAACACAGCATCCATGTAAGCCTTAGCTTCTTGCTGACTAACCTTACGTTGAGTGAGTTGTTTCATTTCATACATGTGCTCATCCCATGCACGCACTGAAATCCCCAATTGTTGTTTGACCTTCTCCGCATCAAACTTGGTACTGTGTGGGACTTTAACCACACCTGCACTCGCAGATGCTCCTTTGAGAGCAATCGCTAAAGTGTTATTACATACCACACGGATACTCGTAAACTGCGCCGTGGTTGCAAGCGTACCGTCACAGGCTGATGCTAAGAGCACATAGCCATTGCTAACATCCTTACCCTTTAAAGCAGACGTCTGCCCTGTACGCACTAAAGCCCAAAACTTCTTCCCACCTTTCAGTACACCTGCGGTCTCAAGCTCAAAGCCTGATTGCTCTGTCAGATCACGGTAGAACTCCAAGATTTCTTTCGGTTGTACTTCCTGATAACGCTGACTGACCACAGATAGCGGTGCATGTGTATCTGAGCGATACAACACACGCTGTTCTTCAAACGGTAGGATGATGTTCTGACCACGGTCATTCTGAGCCATGTAACTGACATTAGATGATTCAATACGCCAATCCATACCGGCTTGCTGAGCCCACACTTCTATCGGTTGATTCTGCGTGAGTTGATTGCCTAGACCATGCCAAGGGGCTTCACCTACATAGGCCATTTGTTCGATTTGATGTGCCATAGTTTTATTCCTTATTAAAAATTGGATTTGTTATTAATTTAGATATTGAAGAGGGAACTTTTTGTAGCAGTTATGACAGAAGCACAAGCTTTGCTGCGGAGGTATGCTTTGCTCTGTAAATGAATTAAACAAACCACCGAGTACAGTTCCTGCAATTCCTCCAACGATGGGAGGCAAGTTCAAAGACTTCGCAACAGTTGTGCCTAAGGCACCTAATGCTGCGGGTGATGCAAGATTTGATAATATTGAATTTGTTTGCTGTATGTTTCCTTCAATTATCATTACATTCGTTGAATGACAAAATGGGCAATTCAAGCTCATGGCTCGACTCCTAATTTCAGGGCATAAAAAAGCCTGCGCGATGACAGGCTTTATATTCAAATGTCTATGGGGACTCTAAAGAGTTTCATGATTCTCATTAGGGTGTTATGTATCTCAAAAAAAATAGAATACGTTTATGTCTCTACTGATCTATTGATTGGAGGGAGTATGTAGCCATTGAAATTTTGATGCTTTATATAGTATCGATACATGTGACTAAAGAGCTCATTTGCCCTTGGTTCAATTAAGTACTTTAAAGTTGAAGGATGTATGTCTTGATATCGCTCTTGAACTTCCTTAAGAAAATCATCAGAAAATAAATATGTATATTTATCAACAAAACCACCATCTTCAAAGTGGAGGTCATATCCAACATCATCCTTTCTAAAGAGTCGTTTGACGTAGGATAAGATGGCTTCTTCTATTCTAGATAAATTAGATTCTAGGTTGTAGTACAAAACTTGGTCGAAGGCATTAGCGTTCTCAAAATCCAAGTAATTTGTATCAGTTATTTCATAAAAAAGATTAGTAGTTTTTTTAGGAATAAGTTTTCCAGTTGAATCGAAGAGAGCTGATGAATCAAACTCCTTTTGAGGGTTAATTACAGCAAAACTATGGGTTGTTTCATAGTATTGAGAACCGAGGAAACTATTTAAATTATTATGTAATTCAACTGTTTGATCAAATTTTAGCTCTAGGCAAATTTGATAATATTTTTTGAGAGCAGGGTAAGCATCGTCAAAGTAAGGCTTATATACATCTAACAATGCTTTAGATTTAGAGGGAAGTCTATTTCCCGCAATGATCTGTTTTTCTAGCGCAGTTTGATGTTTGAATAAAGTTGCATAACACCAGTGTAATAACCAATACTGAACAGGTTGCAATTTTTTATTTTTCTTATGATTTGCAACATAAGCCAGGTTGTCAATTAGTTCGATAAGGCTGTCGAGATGATCTAGAATTGAGTCTTCAGAATCATACAATTCTCTGACCATAGCAGTAAGCTGATCAGGATGTCTAATGATACTTTCATCAATAATGAAACCGTATCTTGCAATACGATCAACAAGAATATCTAAGGTATGTTTTTGATCTTCGGTGAAGTCTAGTTTGTCTTTGATTTTTTGCCGAATGGCATTTAAAAGTTCTAGATTAAGGTCTTCTGAATAAGGCTGATAAGTAGGTACAAATGGCATTAAGCTTGAGGATACAAAACCAATGTGTTCGAAATCATATCTATTGAGATCACACATGCAGGCTAAAAGATCATATCCATGAGAATGTTTAAATGACCAAGAAATTTTTTCTGAATCAGGAACTGCCCAAACAGGTGAGTTTAAACATTCCGCTAATAATGAGATGTGTTTTGAGATCGGCATATCTGCACCTTTAATCGTTGCATTTTTTCTATGAGGCGCACATTTTTTACCTCACAGCGCAACTTAAAGATCACAGCTATGAATAAAAAATCAGATAAGTATTTCAATTATTTTTCTGCCATGTGCTAGCAAGGTCAATATCACCAGCGCTAATTATTAACTCAATCTATGGGTGAGTCAAGCATGTATTTTATTAATTAACACAAGATTATTGTGCTTGGAAAGATAAGCTTTTACCATGGAATTTTAGGCTAAGTCATCTTTATGAAAGGAAAAATTAAATTCTCCTGCCTTGTATGTTTTGAAGCATTTTTTCGATATCAAGATCATTATCCTTACTATGAAGGGCTGAGAGCGTCACTGTAGTTGTGCCAATTATTTCAGGATCAGGGTTATAAATTTCCACATCTGATGTTTTGCTAGTAGGGTTAAGATATTCGTAAAATCTATTAGAAATATTAGTGGTGTTTTTACGGATTGAGCCAAAATTCATTTCAACTGTACTGTGTTGTTTCAAGTATTGTAGCAAGGTGTCTTGCCTAGGAGTAGGTGGATATTCTTGAGCTATTTTTTTTAAATTCAATAAAGGTGGATAACTTTGAATATCTATACAAAGGAGAAGATCATTTGTATTGAGAGGGGTCATTCTATCCGAGCTACTATTTGATGATTTTTCAAGAGTTGTTTTAAAGCCTTTATCTATAAATAAATTTTGAAGATACTCCATAAAGTCAGTAGAGCTTTGAGTTGGATGTTTGTTTTTAAAGTTTTGATACAGTAGTGCTTCTAAGGCTCTGAGTGGAGACTTTCTCTGAGTGAGTGGATATTTATTTCTCTTTTGAAGCGTTATGAGGTTGGTAGCAATATCAACAGCTTGCTGTAACTGAGCTTCTAAATGATGGTTGTTTTTTTGATTTAGAAGTAACATGCTAATCATCTGTAAAAAAACTTTATGAAGAACATCTATCATATTACTTTGCGCTCTCACTGGTACTTGAAGTCCAATTAAAAAATCAGAATCGTTGGGTTTTTTTTCTAATACCTGAAAGTCATTGCCACCTTGTATTAGATCTTTGAATGGTGATAAATGATTGATATTTTTTATGATTGTATAAATTTCTTCGGGTGTTTCGAATAGTCTTTCATAAATACAATAATAACTCACATATAGTTCTACAAAGTAGTCTTCAATTGAGTAAAGTTTATTGATTGATCTCAGATTGTATTGTCTAGCTAATATATTGATACTCTGTACATGCTCAGGGAATTCTCTGAAGACATCCTGAATCCAAGTAAAAAATAAAGATTTTAATGGCTTATACGGTATTTTGAAATAGTCTGTACTCTGCTGAAAGAAACCATAGTTACTATTTTGGTATTCCCACCAAAATGCTTGAAGTAAATCAAATCGAAGAATTTCCTCATCATGTTTTTTACAATGCCAATCACTTACTAACTCAAGAGCATATTTGCTAACTTCATGACTATTCTGCTTGATCAGATGATCAATTTTTTTCGAAAGGAAATGATTGACCTCTGTAAACTGTTCAAAGATATATGGGCATTGAGTAGTTGCGTGATACCTTTCATATTCAAGCATTAAGATGGCTTGAATTAGAAAAAAAGCAGAATCTTCTACAAATAATAATAAATTATCTTGTTTTTTCATTGAGTTAGCTTTAAAGGGTATTTTAGGAAAAAAGTTTTTAATTCAATTCCTAAATTGTTATTCCAATATTGTTCTGTACTTAACACAAGGGTGCAGAGCACACATGGAAAAAATCAACAGAAATCAAATGCAGATCATTAGACTTAGTGAAGTCAGTAAGTTAAGTGGTCTAAGTCGTTCGACTTTATATGAAAAATTAAATGAAAAGTCTAGTCGTTATGACGAGACTTTTCCTAAGCAACTCAGGCTGAGTCGTAATGCTGTGGGGTGGTTGGAACATGAGGTTTTAGAATGGTTGGAGAGCAAAGCAAATGAGCGTTTTAGCTGATTAACTTTCCATTATACAAACTGGGCTCAGAACTCGATTCTATTGGGCATACCAATCTTAGGTATCAACCAATATTTCGTAGATGCTGAGCAGTCATAATTTAGGATATATGTTTAATTAATATTATTAATAAACAATATCTTAATGTTAAAAGAACATACAACTGAGTTATACAAGCCGATGCTCTACTGGCATTGGCTAGGGAGACTCAACTTAAATTTTACATATCAGAGTTATATATGAACAAAGAAGTAGATAGTTCTAAGCAATTTAATGTAAATCAAGCTTTTAAAAATATTGTGAACTATGAAGAAATGTTTGTGGTTCAAACGGATGATAATAAGTTAGAGATTCATGCTAATCCAGAAGTGCAAGATGCTATACAGGTTATCAGTATCGTTCAGCATATCAATCAGCTTAATGATCAAGAAGGGACGGTGGATAGTCTTTATATATTGGATAATAAAGGTAATTATCGACCATCCAATACGACATTGCATAAATTACTTTCTACACTATGTCATACGATCAATTTAGATGAAAAATATGATGTACCTGAAATCAATACTTTTGTAGAAGCGGTAAAGAAGCATGTGCCACAGCACCAACTTACATATCTACAAGAGCCAATCTTTTGGAGTATGTCCCAAAACACGCCTATAAACTCTCAGCGTATTGGTTTGGTTAAAGCAAACTTCCTCGTCAAGTTAGTGGATGAAATATTATTGCAAATTCAAAAACCTGCTTACAAGCAGGCAGTACAAAACCGTTTAGAGCGGAGTCAGAACCAATTCCAAAAAGGGATGAAGCTGATTAACGAGCTCTTTGAAGTATATTGCAAGTTGCTGATTATACGAGTGGACTTTGCTTTAAAAGCGGATAGCAATTTATCTCTGTCTGATTTGAAGAATATGATGAGATTCTTCCTGAAGAAAGTTTTGGTGAATAAGGGCGAGCTTAAAGGCATTGAGGGGTATATCTGGAAACTAGAGTACGGTGTACAAAAGGGTTATCACTATCACTGCATTTTCTTTATGGATGGCAGTAAACATAGTAAAGATTCTTACTATGCTCAAAAGCTAGGTGAGCTATGGAAACACGTTACAGATGATCAGGGCATCTTCCACAACTGTAATGCGAGTAAGTTTAAATATCGTAATCTTGCAATTGGTTGCATTTCTCACGATGACGAAGAGGCAAGAAAAAACTTAGAGATTGTCATGTCTTATCTATCTAAAACGCATCAGTTTTTGATGGAAAAGACACTCAAGAAATATCGGGTATTTGGTACGAGTACTAGAAAGATTGAAAAGTCTCAATCAGGTCGACTTCGGGACAACCTTAAAAATTAGCCTAAGCAATTTTCGATATTGAACTCTATTTTTTGGAATTAACACATGACACTATCATTCGCTCAACCAGCATATATTTACTCAAATACAGACCTATCCATTGAATCACCATATGCGTTTATTGCAAGTGAGGGAGTCGTCCAGCATTGTTCACAACAGTTCTCAGTAATCACACAGAAAAGCTTTAAACTGTTTAAGCTAAAGAAATCATATGCAGGAGCCCAAATCATTGTACCTGTATCAGAAAAGACATTGGATTACATGAATATGATTAACATGTATATCCCAATAGGTGCATATGCGCTTAATAATCAAAATTATAAATTCGCAGAGCATATTCGTCAGATGAATGAGGTGCTTGAGCCAGCAATTCAGCTATTGCCGACTCGAATCAATACTTATCAATTATCGGATCAGAACTATATCGGCTGTATTGCACCAATCTTAGAAAATATTTTGAATGCATTCAAACGATTCTCTACTAGCACATTGCATATGAAAGATATGGCTGGGCGTAAGCTGTGGATGAGTGATCAACTCAAGAGTGTTATGGCTTTGTTTAGAAAAGTGTATAACAAGGAGCAAAGAGCAAATTTAGTGGTGGTTACAGTCAATCATTTGACATTGAACATTGCACATTTAACTCAAGATGAGATTGAAAGGAAAATTTCGATTCAAGCACAGCAAGTCGTTTGTGAATTGTTGCATGAAAATGAACAAGGTGTTTTTCATTTGTTTCACAGGACATACCGTGATCTTTCTGGCGCATATTACACACAGATTTTTGTGATTACAGATCGGAAATTAATTTTTACTACAAACTCAATACTGTTAGATCCGAATCAGAGTGCAGGGTTTAATTCAGCAATAGAACACTCTACGTATATGTTTAAGGTGAACGCAGATCCACTTGATATACATGGCTTAGATGGTTTTGATCAAGAATGTGTCAAGCAGTCATTTCAACAGTTCTTATCGAGTCATCTATATCTCTACTATCACTCGAAAGAAATTTCACCAGGCATCATCATCGTGAAGTGACTATAAGAAGGAGGCGAAAGCCTCCTTTTTCATGTTTTACTCTTTATATCGCATTTGGCTTATGGCAAAGTAACCGCATTCTAAAATAATGATTTTGGTTGATTTTTAACATGACCCAAGTACAGCTTCAAGAACTGCAAAAACGCTTATGGAACATCGCAAATGACCTTCGAGGGAAAATGGGAGCAGATGAATTCCGTGACTATATTTTAGGATTAATCTTCTACAAGTACTTGTCTGAAAAAGTGTTAAACAGTGCCAACCAAGAGCTAAAAGATGAAGGTTTACAATTTACCGATTTAGATGCTGAGAACGCAGAGCATCAAGAATTTTTAGAAGCACTCAAACAAGAAAGCCTTGAGAACATGGGCTTCTTCTTAGAGCCAGCGCAACTGTTCCATAGCCTCGCTGAACGTGCTCAGAATAACGAATTTATTTTAGATGAACTGATTCAAACGCTCAAAGCCATTGAGCAAAGTACCCTTGATGCTGAATCCTCTGAAGACTTTGCTCATTTGTTTGAGGACATGGATCTTACTTCTACCAAGCTAGGTAACAATGCGACAGATCGAAATGAGCTGATCTCTAAAGTCCTTGTACATTTAGATGCGATTGATTTTGATATTTCCAATACTGAAGCCGATGTACTGGGTGATGCTTATGAGTACTTGATTGGTGAGTTTGCATCTGGTGCAGGGAAGAAAGCAGGTGAGTTCTATACACCTCAAACCGTTTCAACTTTGCTTGCACGTATTGTGACGCTTGGCAAAGACCGTTTGCGTAGCGTGTATGACCCAACTTGTGGTTCAGGTTCTTTATTACTTCGAGTGAAGCGTGAAGTCGGAAACAATGTCGATGCGATCTACGGTCAGGAAATGAACCGTACCACCTACAACTTGGCGCGAATGAACATGATTTTGCATGATGTTCATTTTTATAAGTTTGATATCAAGCAAGAAGACACTTTAAAGAAACCACAGCATATGGACATGAAGTTCGATGCGATTGTGGCAAATCCGCCATTTTCTGCAAAATGGTCTGCTGATCCGTTATTTTTAAGTGATGAGCGTTTTAAGTCTTTTGGTAAGCTTGCACCAAGTTCTAAAGCCGATATGGCATTCGTTCAGCACATGTTGTATCACCTTGATGAGGAAGGTACGCTTGCGATTGTATTACCGCATGGGGTGTTATTCCGTGGCTCAAGTGAAGGTCATATTCGTCAGCATTTGATTGAGAAGATGAATGTAGTCGATGCGATCATTGGTCTACCTGCCAATATTTTCTACGGCACAACTATTCCGACCTGTGTGTTGGTTCTGAAGAAAAACCGTGAGCATAAAGACAATATTCTGTTTATTGATGCCAGCAATGAGTTTGATAAGCAGAAGAATCAAAACAAGTTATTGCCTGAGCATTTAGACAATATTATTGGTGCGTATGAAAACCGTCAGGATATTGAAAAATATGCCAAAGTTGTGTCTTTAAAAGAAGTCAAAGACAATGATTACAACCTGAATATTCCGCGTTATGTCGATACCTTTGAAGCGGAAGCTGAAATTGATTTAGATGCGATTGCGAAACAGCTTCAAGCCTTAGAAGTGGAAAGTCAAAAAACAGATGCAGTGATTGCAGGATTCTGTAAAGAATTAGGGATTGATTCACCATTTGCGGAGGTGAAGTAATGGCTACGCCTAAGTTACGATTTAAAGAGTTTGATGGGGATTGGGATGGTCTTAAAATTAAAGACCTTGTTAAGTCACTAGATGCTGGAGTATCAGTAAATTCTGAAGATATTCAACCTGAAAGTGATCAATATTCAGTGCTAAAAACGAGTTGCATTTCTTCAGGGTATTTTGAAGAAGGTGAAAGAAAGCGAGTTCTTCTAAAGGTCGAAATTGAGCGATTAAAAGAACGTGTATTAGACGATTCTATTTTAATGAGCCGTATGAATACACCACTTTTAGTTGGTAGGAATGCTTACGTATTGAAGGCTCCTGCGAAAACTTTTTTACCAGATCGCCTATGGCAACTGAAAGTTAATAAAGATAGAGCTGTTACTCGCTGGTTAGCATTTTATTTGGGTTCGGACCAAGGCTTAAATCAGATTAGAGATTTAGCATCAGGTACAAGTGATAGTATGAAAAATATTACTAAACCAGATGTTATGAATCTTAATTTATTTGCTCCATCCAAAGAAGAACAAACCAAAATCGCTTCTTTTCTTTCCGCTGTGGATGAAAAGATTAGCCAACTGACCCAAAAACATGAACTGCTGAGCCAATATAAACAAGGTATGATGCAAAAACTGTTTAGTCAGCAAATTCGTTTTAAAGCCGATGATGGAAGTGAATTTGGGGAGTGGAGAAATTATAAGCTAAAAGATATTGCAGATATTTATGATGGTACACATCAAACGCCAAATTATGTTGAGCAAGGTGTACCTTTTTATAGTGTTGAACATGTCACAGCGAATGATTTCTCAAATACGAAGTTTATTGCTGAAGATGTATATCAAGCTGAGTTGAAGCGTATCAGTTTGCAAAAAGGTGACATTCTAATGACTCGGATTGGTGATATTGGCACTAGTCGCTTAATTGATTGGGATGTAAGAGCTTCTTTTTATGTGAGTTTGGCACTCATTAAGATCAAAAATGAGGATAATTCTTCGTTTATCGATCAGTATATTAAATCTCAAAATTTTCAAAGAGAACTACATGAAAGAACTATTCATGTAGCATTTCCTAAGAAGATTAATTTGGGTGAAATTGGTTTATGTATGATTGAGCTTCCTTGCCTAGAAGAACAAACCAAAATCGCTAATTTCCTCTCCGCCATTGACCAAAAAATTGAAAAGGTTGTAAAGCAGATTGAAGAAACCAAGCAATGGAAAAAAGGCTTGTTACAGCAAATGTTTGTATAAAGTAAAAGCAGTATTGAGCAACATCAATACTGCTTTTTTATTGAGATTTCATCATGAAGAACATAGAACAAAAAACTAAAGATTTAAGCCAAAATTTGCAGGATTGGCTTCAGAAGCATTTTGGCTCTAAAGATATTACTCAGTATAAAAACGTGGCTTTAAGTCTGATTTTCTACAAATTTTTATCTGAGCAATTTGAACAGTTTGCAAATGAAAATTTAGAAGATGAATTTGAGTATATTGTCCTAGATGAGCATCAGCATGAAGACCTGATGCTTGCTCTTAAAGAAGAGGCACAAGATTCTTTAGGATATTTCATTGCACCTAAACATTTGATCGGAGCATTTGCTCAGGCTTATAGCAATAATAATGAATACTACTTTTTAGAAGAGTTTGATAAAGCAATTCTGCATTTTCAACAAAACCTAACAGATCAATCCAAAGATGTCTTTGATGGGTTATTGAGCGATATTAATACATCAAGCTCATTATTGGGGAGTTCTGGCAAAGCTATAAATCAGGTTTTAGGTTCAATGTTGGTAGATTTGAATGCAATTCAATTCTACTCGAAAGATTATCCTAAAATTTTAGGGGGTGCTTTCTTTAGTTTAATTGAATTTATGGCGATGAATTTGGGCAAGAAAAAAGGAGATTTCTATACGCCAGCTCATGTGTCTGCATTAATGGCAAGTATCATTCATACGGAAAAAAGCCGAGTTCGTAGCCTCTATGATCCTACCTTTGGTTCTGGTTCATTGTTGATTCAGACTGATCAAACTTTAGAGTTTGTAGATCAAATCTATGGGCAAGACCTAATCGATGGTAACTTAAAAACAGCTCGAATGAATTTTCTGATTAATGGCTATCATTATTCAAAACTAAAATTAGAAAGCGAAGATACTTTAGAAAAGCCAAAACATTTGGATATGAAATTTGATGTCATTGTGTGTAATCCGAAGTTTTCACAAACTTGGAATAATGACAATGCTAAAAAGAGTGATCCAAGATTTGCACCTTATGGAAAGCTAGCACCAAAGTCAAAAGCTGACTTTGCTTTTATACAACATATTGTTTATTCCCTAGAGGATGATGGCATTGCTGTCGTACTTGTTCCTCATGGGGTTTTATTTAGAGGTGACTCTGAAGGGGTTATTCGTAAGTTTTTGCTTGAACAGCTAAATTGTATTGATGCGGTGGTTGGCTTGGCGAAAGATCTATCTCCTGTGATAGACACTGAAGTTGCCATGTTGGTCTTAAAGAAAAATAGACAAGTAGACGATAAAGTACTCTTTATCAATGCCAAAGAATTTTGCGAAAAGCAGAAAGCATTCAATATTATTTCGCAAACTCAAATTGCTGAAATTACACAAATATATAGTACCAAAAAAGTAATACCCCAAATATCCGCTTATGTGGAACGGACAAAAATTGTTGAGCATAGCTATAACCTGAATATCCCACGCTACATTGATTTATTCGAACCTGAGCCTGAAATTGATATTGACGATGTGGCTCTAAAATTGGAAAAAATAGATGAAAATTTAGAAGAGATTGATTTGGATATAAGAAAATTTTGTGACGAGTTGGGTGTTCGTTATCCGTTTAAAATTTGATTGTTAAATAGAAAGAAAGGGGGAGAATAAATGAATGTTGAACTAGATTGGCATGAGCCTATAGGATTGAGAAGTTCAAGTACATTGAAAGAGAATGTAAAGAACTTTGACTTATCATTACTTCCTGAAATTTCAGGCGTATATATTTTTTATAGAGAATATGGGGGCTATCAAGAAGCACTTTACGTTGGAAAGTCTGAGAATATTCGCACACGTATGAAGGCTCACTTTAACAGTATTAAGTTGATTGATGGACTTGTTGAAACACCTAAAGGTCAAAAAAAGCTTATATTTGCGGAAGTGAAAACGCGTTCGGATTTGGCGAAAGCTTTAGCCCAAGCAGAAAAAGGATTGATTAATCAGTTAGATGATGAAAAACATCCTTTACTTAATCGTAAATTAATGAAAGATCAGTATGACTTTATTATTTCCAAAGGGAATGCTTTAAATATTATTGATGAAGAAATAGCTGTATTTTCAAACAAGGCTTAACTTATTTATCATTGCATGACCATCGTCATGCAGTGATATTTTTATCTTACTTTTTTAGATGTAACCAGCCAGGGTGAATCACAACATCCTTAATATCGCTGCTATGGATTGAACGATAATTAGATTGTAGACCTTCATCCATTGGAATATGGAAGCGAGCAAAAGCACCTTGATTAATCACATAGTCAAACATTTCATGTTCATCTAATTCCAATACTCTTTTTGTTGGATCTTTATGAGTAAGGGAATTATGTGAACTTTCACGTCCTACACGAAAACTAATTTGTCTTGTTTTTCTATTTTTTTGTTGATATGGAAATAACTTTTCTCCTGACTCTGTCAGTAAATAAAAAGAATCACTATATATTTCATTAAAAATAGCCATAAACCTTCCGTTGTATATGAAATGCACTTAATAAGTGCTATTTTAACATTTTAAAATGATTTAAATCATTGTTTTATAAATATCGAATAAGAGACTGAAGAGTGAGTACACAAGCAGAACTTGAGCTAGAAAATAACTTCATTCAACAACTTGAAGGACTAGGCTATCAAAGGGTGTATCTACGCACCGAAAAGGCATTGCTTGATAACTTAAAACTACAAATTCAAAAACTTAATCAACTCTCAAATCCATTTTCAGAACAAGAATGGAAACAGGTTTGGCATTACCTTACTAAAGAAAATACCGTATTTAGAAAGGCACAGTTATTACGTGATCGTTTTCCATTAAAATTTGATGATGGCACAGTCAAACATTTGTATTTTCTTGGTGAAAATGCATTAGACAATACTTTTCAAGTTTCTAATCAAATCGTATCTGACCATTCTACTTTGAATGGTAAGACCAGTCGTTTTGATGTGACTTTATTGGTGAATGGCTTTCCTCTGATACAAGTGGAACTAAAACGACGTGGCGTAGAAATTCAGCAAGCCTTTAAGCAAACGATTGAATACGCAAAAACAGCTTATAAAGCAGGTGATGGCTTATTTGGTTATATCCAGTTCTTTGTAATCAGCAACGGCGTGAACTGTTTGTATTATGCCAATGGTACAAAGAGTATTGAGTTCGCTTTCCCTTGGGCAGATGAAAACAATAAAAACATTAATGACCTTACAGAATTTACGAATGCATTTTTAAATCCTGCACATGCCTTCAAGATGCTGTCTCAGTACATTGTCTTGCATCACTCAGATGAATTTTTGATGATTCTGCGCCCATACCAAATCTATGCGATTGAGCGTATGGTTCAGCATGTACAGACCTCAAAGGAAAATGCCTATATCTGGCATACAACGGGTTCAGGTAAAACATTAACTTCGTTTAAGGCAAGTCAATTGCTAATCAAAAATCCTGAAATTCGTCGTGTCATTTTTGTGGTTGACCGTAAGGATTTAGATGAGCAAACCTATACAGAATTCAATGCCTATCGAGAAGGCTCTGTAGACAGTACCAACAACACAGCTAATCTGATCAAACAGTTACGCTCCTTAGATAATCGTCTTGTCTTAACCACCATCCAAAAGCTGAATAATGCGATCACCAAAGATCGACATCAAAAAGAGATGGCGGATCTACAAAATGAAAAAGTCATATTTATCTTCGATGAATGTCACCGTAGCCAATTTGGTGAAACACATCAGAACATCAAGCGCTTCTTTAAAAATGCACAGATGTTTGGTTTTACAGGCACACCAATCTTTTCCACCAACAGCCTAAAGAAATCGGGTGAGACCTTTACTACGGAGTATTTATTCCCTGTAAGACTACATGAATACCTGATCGTAGATGCAATCACGGACAGAAATGTATTGCCTTTCCAAATTGATTATTGGGGTAAATACAGTAGTTCTGATGCAAGTGGGGCGACTGAGCAGGTTGAAGGTATCGATACCAAGGAGCTGTATGACAATCCAGAACGTTTGGAAAAAATTGTTCGTCATATCTTAAGTATCCATGACAAGAAGACTAAGAACCGAGAATTTTGTGCCATGTTCTGTGTCAGCTCAGTCGAGAACTTGATTCAGTACTATGAGCTATTTGAGAAAGTACAGGCAGAAATGGCGGAAGAGGCGAAACGAAATGAAAGCTATTTTCAGCCAATCTCAGTCAGAACCATATTTTCTTATGCGACAGAAGAACAAGATCAGCAAGCAAGCATAGAAGAAACAGAAGCAGGCATGATTGCCGAAGAGCCTGTCGATGCACCAAACAGTGTGGATGAGTCCCGTAAAGCCAAACTGAATCGTTATATCGCACAGTACAATGCAACCTACGGATCAAGCTACAATACCACTGACAGCTTCTATGATTATTATCAGAACCTCGGTAAGCGTGTGAAGTTCTATAACATCAAGTATGAAAAAGATGAGCAAATCGACTTATTGCTTGTGGTGAATATGTTCCTGACAGGGTTTGATTCAAAACCACTCAATACCATCTATGTCGATAAAAACTTAAAATATCATGGTTTGATTCAGGCATTCTCACGTACCAACCGTGTATACAAGCCATCTAAGCCATTCGGTAATGTCGTGTGTTATCGCAATTTAAAACAAGCGACAGATAAAGCACTGGCTTTATTCTCAAATAAAAATACCGTTGATATCGTAACTGTGCCTGAAATGAGTGTTTTCTTAGGACAGTACGAAACAGCAGTAGCACAGTTAAAAACATTGACGCCAAACTGTCAGAATGTAGATGACTTAAAGCTTGAAGCTGAACAGTTAAAATTCGTGGAAGCATTTAGAGAAGTTTTACGTTTGAGCAACTTACTCAATATGTTTACTGAGTTCGATAAAAACAAGGCACCGATTAGTTCGCAAGATTTGGAGGACTATAAAGGTAAATATAAAGACCTCTATAACCGCATCAAACAGCCATCTGATGGTAAGGATAAAGTCTCCGTATTGGATGATATCGACTTCCAACTCGAATTAGTACACAACGACCGAGTGAATCAAGATTACATCATTGCACTGCTTGGACTGATTGCGACTGCATCAAGTCAAACGCAGAAGGATCAACGCAGAAAAGAGTTGATGGATATGCTGAGCAATGATGCCAAGATGTATAACAAAAAAGAACTGATTGAAAAATTCATTGAACAACAACTGCCAAAGATGATCACAGGTCAAACGGTGAAACAAGCATTCTCTGCCTTTTGGGATGCTGAAAGAGCGCAAGCTTATGAGGGCTTCTGCCGTGATGAACAGTTGAAAAAGCCTGAGTTTGATAAAGTCGCAGATAACTTTAATTTCACCGAGCGCCTTCCGTTGCCTCATGAGATTAAGGAGCTCCCAATACAAAAGCCACCATTGCTGAAACGTGGTCGTTATTTTGCAGAGTTACATGCGAAGACATCTGATTTATTAAGCCGTTATAGTTTGAAGTTGTAATGAGTCGACTAAAAAATTAATGTCTTGGCAGAGTGGCATTACCACAGAGCATCTAGCGTCTATTCCGCTTGTGCATTGCGAATGTCACTCCATAAAGATCAATTTAAAATGAATATTGGCAAACCATGACTACAGCTACTTTAGAGCCAAGCGTTGTCTCATTAAAAACGTTGTATGAGCAATCTTTAAGCATTCCTGATTATCAGCGTCCGTATAAATGGACAGAGAAGCATGTCAGAACGCTGTTTGATGATTTGGATTATTTTGTTGCTAGCATCACGCCTAAGAATCGTGATGATGATCGTTATAAGTATCGTCTTGGGACTATTGTTTTACATAAGGAATCTGCTGAAGCAAAAAAGGATATCGTAGATGGTCAGCAACGTACTTTGACCTTTTATCTCATTTGGCATGCCTTACAAGCGAGAAAAACTGAACTAAACAAGGTTAGACTGCCTCAATTTAGTCTAGATATTCCTGCGTGCCGTATTAGCCAAGAAAATCTACGCAGGAATTATGATGTCGTTGTTCGGCTACTCGATAAACCGAGATCTAAGCCTCTAGAAGAATACATTGATATCCTGCTATCTAAATGTGAGTTCGTCATCGTTGAATTAGGCAAGCTCTCTGAGGCTTTCCAGTTCTTTGATTCACAAAACTCAAGAGGATTAGATCTACATCCACATGACTTGTTGAAGGCATACCATCTACGAGAATTTGATCCCTCAGAAGCGCAATTAAAAGCACAAGCTGTTCAGCAATGGGAGCAAAGAAAAGAAAAGGATGTACATAAGATTTTCTCCCATTTGCTTTATCCAATCAGACAATGGACGAAAGGGGAAAAGGCATTCACCTTTGGTAAAGAGCAGGTTGATGGTTTTAAAGGTTTGTCACTGCATCTGGAAGATCGTTTTCCACTAAGCCAGTCATATCGTATCTTGCATAGCATGGTTGATGAGTACAACTGTGATCGCTTCCGTAAAGTAGATCACCTACATTTAGTCTATCCATTTCAAATTACTCAAACGATGATCAATGGGCGACGCTTTTTTGAATGGTTTACGCACTATGAAAGCAAAGCATTAGGTCTGCTTTATCCACTCGGCAATGATGCTTGGGTAGAACCATTATTGAAAACAGAAATGTCGAAAAAAATTTGGAACGTCATCAATGGCGTTACTGTCACTGAGAGTTCTAAAGATTATGTTTACTCTGGTCGAACACGGACGGGTGATGGCTATGTCCGTAAAATACTGAATGCTTTTCTCTTGGCATACTACGATCGTTTTGGTGAAGTAGATTTTTCTAGTGCTTTAGAAATAGGGTTCATTTGGGCTTATAGTTTAAGACTCACGCAATCAAGCATCTATGAATCAAGCATTGAAAGTCATGTCATAGATCACAACCTCTTTAGACGTTTGGGCGAATCCTTAAGACCCAAAGACTTCTTTAATTTTTCTTTGAGTATCATTGATTCGAGTAAGCTAAGCGAGAGAAGTAATAAAAGTAAAGTTGAAGGAATTAAAAAACTATTTGTAGAAATGAAATATATGGCGGAGCAGGGATAAATGTCAAAAGAGCAAACACAGCCATATACCATCTTTCAATTGTTGAGCGAAGATGTAAATTATCAAATTCCTGTATATCAAAGGAACTATGCTTGGGGGAAACCACAGATCCGAGCATTGATACAGGATGTTTATGATTATTATCTAAAATCAAAGGTAAGTGATGAAAACTATTATATTGGTAGTTTAGTCGTAGCGAAAAAAGAAAAGTACTTTGAAGTGTTAGATGGACAACAGCGATTTACGACTTTAAATCTTATCGCTTTATTTTTGAAGTCTAAGCTTAAAAATTCGCAACTAGATCAATTTCAGAAAATACGATTGAGCTTTGAAAGCCGTGAAAAGTCAGCGATTATTTTAAACTCTTTGTGGAAGTTTGCGAGCGATCAAACCCTTGAAAAAGATCTAGATAGATTGAATGTAGAGTATGGTGATCACTCTATCCTGAGAGGCTATCAAATCATTGATGCTGAGTGTTTGAAGATAGTTCAAGAGAGTGAGCTTGAAAAATTTGCAGACTATTTACTGAATCACGTCGTGATTTTACGCACTATGATTCCAGAGCTTGCAGATGTGACGCATTATTTTGATGCGCTGAATAACCGTGGTGAACAGTTAGAAGCCCATGAAGTGATTAAGGCACATTTTCTGAGTCTTTTAAGTGATGATGATGTAAATCGTCATGTTGTTCATCAGGTGTGGTCAGCATGTCAGGATATGTATAAATATGTTGCCTATGGTTTTAATGCAGATCAGCGAAAGCGGATATTTGGTGGTTCATATCATGATTGGTCTGTTAATGATTATGAACAGTTGAAGTCATGCTTACCTATCGAAACACAATTGAAAGATGCTAGGACTGAAGGGAAGAGCTCATATGGGGATCAGCTCACTTTGGAAGGAATTCTAAAGCTTAAGTCTATTCCAGTGACTCAAAAGCCCAATGAAGAGTCGAGTGAGCGCTTCACAAGCATTATTGATTATCCAAATTTCCTGATGCAAGTTTTGAAAATATATGTCAAAACACAATTCACTGATGGTGACTCTAGCAAGATTGCACTCGATGATAAGACTTTATTAGAAAGCTTTAAAAGCACGATTGTAGATGCAGGTCATGTAAAAGACTTTATTTACCTACTTCTGAAAACCCGATATTTATTCGATCTGTATGTCATCAAACGTGAGAATAGTCCTCAGTACAAAGGTTGGTCACTCAAGAAGCCCAAATACTATAGTTCTGGTACTGTGAGCTATGTAAACACCTTTTCGCAATCTGAACAGGAAGGGGAAAATGAATTAGCATTAGAAGGAGGTCAACGAAACCTTGTAATGCTTTTATCAGCATTTCATGTTTCTTATCCGACACATGCACGTAAGAATTGGTTACTCAGCATTTTGTATTGGTTTATTGATCAGAGTGACAACGATATCAGTTTAGAGGCCTATTTTGCATATGTGGAGAACCTGGCACGAAGTATCATCAAGAAACGGTACTTAACAGCAATAGAACAAGACTATGAAAGTTTCATGTATGCTAAAAAAGTTGATTGCGACACTGTAGTGACTTCACAAGATATTGAAACGCATTTTACTTATGGAAAAATTCCACACTTCTGTTTTAACTATTTAGATTACATTTTGTTAAAGAAGGAAAAGGTAAACCATTCTAAATTTTACTTTAGCTACAAAGATTCTATCGAGCATTTCTATCCACAGAATCCTAAGGTAGGTGAACCTTTAAAGGATGATGCACTGTTGCATGGTTTTGGTAATCTAGGATTGGTAAATCAAAGTGAAAATTCTACACTCACTAATGATATGCCGATCCAAAAAGCTAAATGGCTAAGGAATAACAAGAAAGCACCAAACAGTTTGAAGTTGGAGTTGATGATGGAGGTTGCACAGAGCGAATTGGAATGGAATGAAGTGAGTATAGAAAAGCATCAGCAAGCTATGGTAGAGTTGTTATTGGAAGAATTAAATGTAAAAGCATACTCTTAGAGGCATGCTTTTTTATTATGTATACCTTTTAGTATACTAAATGTATTGGATGTTAAAAAAATATAATAAAAACAAAGGTTAGGTACTATTGCATCATGGGCGTTAAGCTAGAGAGATCAGCCACAAGTTCTGAACTGGTCATTAAGAAAAAATCCTTTAAATATATAAAGCAAAACCGAAATCTTTTTCCGAAACACTATCCTCGGAAAACCTGAAAAATAGCCTAAGCTAAAATCCTGTAAAGACTGGTTTGAATGTCAAAAATAATTGCCCCAAGTCTAACAAATTTAATTTTTAGAAAGAAACATAAATCCGCAGGAATCTGTATTTGTACGGACTTAGTCGATATAAAGCATAAAAGGGTATTGATACATGGGTTGCCCATAAAAAAAGCCACCGATAGGCAGCTTTTTATATCTTTTATCAAGATTTAATCAGGGTCATATAATCCCAGGTCGACCAGATGTAATCTGAGAAGGCGGCGGAGTTCCAGTACAGCCTCAGGCGTTTCCTGAACAGAATGTCCACCTTTGATAATTTTATTGGAAGCTGCACCTTCGAGATATGCACTCTGATAAGCAACCACATCATCAGTCATGATATTTTCATCATCACTATCTGTATTATTGCCAATAATCGAGTGAAATTTGAATCCCGGTGCCGGATTAATATCTTTAGTCAGTGCCGTGAATTTTGATTTCTTACTAAGATCACTCGGCCCATTCTGAATCAGATCACGACCAACTTCATGCAGAAAATCACTTAAGCCAATTTCACCTTGGACAGTGTCAGCAAATGCACCCAAAAAGGCACTTGGCACACGAATAATTTTACGTGCCAGTTTGGTATGCCAGCGATCTGCATAATCGGTACCTTTGTGCGGTGCTGCCAGGAAAATAGCACGACTGAAATTCGGAACCGGCTGCATTTTTAAACGCGCTTTAAAGAGTGGATTGTCCCGGAACTTGGTCAACTGGGAATTTTTTACAATATTAAAAGCGGGTTCAGTAATATCTGCATCACTCACCAATAGACGGGCAATGACACCGCCCATACTGTGTCCAACCAGTACAGCTTCTTTTTTGGCTGGTGCATTATTGCTAATACGCGCAAAACCTTGTTGAAGCAGCGCATTAATCTGGAAACGGCTTTCCAGTATAGGCATGTTGGTTGAGTAGAAGACCTGCCACACCTGGAAATTTTCTCTTAAGACCGGATCACCCATAATATCATTCGTTAAACGAATCCAGGCTTCTGGGCTGCTGGCCAAACCATGAATCAGCACTAAAACCTTTTTATTTGGATTATAAGGTTCCAGCATAAACAGATGCGGCATGACCAGATTATCGTCACGATTGATCAGTGTCAGATAAGCTGCGCGTCCCAGATTGTTTTCTGCCAGCCATAGCCCATAAGGCGCTGAAAAGTTTGCCGCTAAAGCATATTCCTTATTGGCAACTTTAATCTTGTCATATTTATACGGGTCATAAAGTTTTAAATGGAAGTTGCTGTTATTCAGGATCTGTTCTACAGAGTTTGCTGATTCTGGAATGGCGGTAATCGTGGTTGCCAGATAACGTGCTGAATGAATAAAAGGATTTATGCCATTTTGATATTGGTAATTTAGTGGATCGACCAGATATTTTTTATCTTTTTTGGAAATTTCTTCTTCTGGCAAGACCACCAGAAACTCAGAGCCGAAACCGTCACGACGGGTAATCGAGCGCAGACCAGAGAAGTTCATGTTATAGGTCGACATTAACTGTTCAATTGGCTGATTCTTGAGCTGGGGGAAATTGTCCAGATTAATGGTATAGATACTGTTTCCAACCTGCAGACGTTGACCGGCTTCTTTAGTTTTATAACGTTCTGCGTAGATCTGGATTAAATGAGCAATTGCCAGGTTATAAAAGTCACGAATCTGAACTTGTCGGTTGTCAAAGATCCGGTCCTGTGGTGCACGTTCAGTCTGGAACAGATAGGCATAACTGTAGCGGATACTTTTATCCAGCATTTGTAACTGCTGTTCCTGACATTTTTGCAGGTTCTGGGTTTGCAGTTGCTGTTTTTCTTCAGATCGAGTTTTAGCCAGAGCACTGGTTTTACATTCAGCCGATTTACCAAGCTGGAGTGATTTAGCTAGATATAATTCACTCGATGTTGAAAGTAATTGCTCATCCAGAATCTGTGGAATTTCTTGTAGCTCTTTCACACATTCTTCTGGATTATTTTCACAGACTTGTGCTTCACGTCCGGTCATGGACAGGACATTCAGACTGGCTTCACTCAACTTATCGCGTGTAAGAATGCTATCGCGTTCATTATTGATGGTGACATTAATAGCCTGCTCTTTAACACTCACCACCTGACAGCCACTCAGTACAGCTGTCATGAGTACAGTGCAAAGTAATGCTATCTTATTTATTTTCTCGTGCATAAAGACTTTGAACACTCATTTAAAATTATAAAGCTTGATAATGCTTTGTATTTTACTAATTTTTTCCCATAAAAATAGACCGCCGAAGCGGTCTATTTGTAATATTATGAATCTGAAATATAGCTTATTGTGCTGGTGTAGGCGCAGGGGTTGTTGGTGCAGGAGCGGCTGTTTGCATGACTTGCCATACGTTCCAGCGACCCTGTTTTTCAATTTCCTGAATCAGACGATCAGCGACTTCAGCTTCTTGCGGATATTTAATTTTGTAATTATTCAGAACCTGAACAGCGTTCTTTTTATTCTCCATGGCAATGTAGTTATTTGCCGCAGATAAATAAGCTTCTTGAACACCCGCCTGCATTGCCTTGTCCAGATACTGAATTGCTTCGCGGTGACCACCACCTTCAGACAGACCAAAACCGAACCAGAAGTTTGCTTCAGCATCATCCTGGTTAATACGAAGAATGCGCTGTGCATAGGTCATTGATTTGGTGGTATAGATAGAACCCAAATCAAGATTACGTGCCATCACGCTGGCCTTAAATGCACGCATTAAGACATCAAATGAAGCATTCGGACGTGAAGCCAAGGTATCCAGCTGTTGAGAAACTTCGCGAAGTTTTGCTTCAAAACCACGGCGTTCCTGACGGTCGCTAAAGCGGGGTGGATAATGACGCGCTTTACCTTCTACCATCTGCAAGAAATCATCGATTTCGGTAATGTCGATTTCATTTTCATTGGCAAGTGCTGCATAACGCATACTGCGTGTATTGCTATCCACCATCGGGATGATCAGCTTGTTCACATCTAGGGTTAACTGTTTAGACGGATCTTTAGGATCAGTGACCACCATTTTCGTCACTGGCTGCGCAGCGGCTTTTTGCAAATGAACTTCAAATGGAGGTGGTTCGTTATAGTTAAATGGATTTAAAGCATAAAATGGCGGAGTAAGTTCAGGTTCAACAAAAACTACCTGATCAGCTGGTTTCTGTTCTTGTTTGCTTGAGGTCGGTGCCATAGAGCACGCCGTCATGGTAAAAGCTAAGCAAGCAATTGCTAAGGGCTTCAAGGTCATAATATCCGTCCATTCATGTTATTTTTTAAAACATCTATTCAAAAAATGCATGATCGTCAGTCTATGAAAAGTGCTGCGATCATGCAAGCAAATGCGTGTTACAAAAGAATTACGATTTATAGTCAGGCCTTGGACTGACTGGTTTGTGCTTCGCACTCACGGCGCGCATCTTCCAGAATTTTAAGTTCTTCCTTGCTAAATGGCTGTTCATTTAACTGGTTTTTCTTAAAAGTCGGGTCAAGCAAAGACAGGCGGTTGCACAGTGTATTCATGCGTTTTTCATTTTGTTGAATACGGTCAAGTAGAACACGCATGCCTTCCAGAATCGGGTCTGTCTGATCCTGTGTTGTTGCATAAGGCTGAAAACCAATGCTTTCTGCATAATCACGACGACGAGCTTCAGCATCATCTTTTGGCTGGTCTTTGGTAATAAATCGGGCAGGATTGCCGACCGCTGTGGTATTCGGCGGAACTGCTTTGGTAACCACAGCATTGGAACCAACCTTGGCATTTTTACCTACCGTGAATGGCCCCAGGATTTTAGCACCTGCACCAACAACAACACCATCTTCCAGAGTCGGATGACGTTTGCCTTTATTCCAGGTGGTACCACCCAAAGTCACACCATGATACAAGGTGACATCATCGCCAATTTCCGCAGTTTCACCAATCACAACGCCCATGCCATGATCAATGAAAAAACGTTTACCAATCTTGGCACCTGGGTGAATTTCGATACCTGTTGCAAAACGGCTAAAAGAGGATAAAACACGCGCTGTACCTTTACAGTCTTTTTTCCATAGCTCATGTGCCATGCGATGCATAATCAGTGCATGGATGCCAGGGTAGGTGGTTAAGACTTCTAAGGTATTGCGTGCTGCAGGATCGCGCGCAAAGACAGCTTGGATATCTTCTTTGAGCTGTTTTAGCATTAGTTTTGATCCTCATCCTGTTGTGATGTATGGGAAGATTTTTTCCAGGTGCCGTTATTCAGTGCCTGAACACGAGTGAAAATACCACGAAGTAAGTGATATTCCATACGATCTAATTGTATACGTCCGAAAAGGCGACGCAAGCGTAAAGGAAGTAATCGTGGGTTTTTTGGATCCATAAATTCAATTTCTGCCAGCATTTTTTCCAGATGCGGGTAGAACTGTTCCATCTGTTCATGGGTCACCAGTGGTTCATCCCATTCCATTTCAATGCCATCAATGACTTGCATGGTGGCTTTTGGATCACGTGGGTGTTCAACCTGATCCAGTGCTGCCATACGCAGTTCATAGCAGATCACCTGAATGGCTTGAGCAACATTCAAAACACCATAATCCGTATTCACAGGAATGGTTAAGTGATAATTCGCCATTGCCAGTTCTTCATTGGTCAGACCGCGGTCTTCACGGCCAAACAGAATCGCAATTTCCTGTTTTTCTTGCACCACAGCAGAAAGTGCTTTTTCTGCCGCTGGACGGACATCTAGTAAAGGCCATGGAATGGTGCGGCTACGCGCACTGGTCCCAAAGACGATCTGGCAATCCTTAATGGCTTCTTCCAGTGTTTCTACGATTTCAATCTGCTCGATCAGATTGGTTGCACCTGCAGCTAGGGCATCAATGTCCGGATGTGGGTAGGTTTTTGGTGCAACCAAGACCAGTTTGCACAGGCCCATAGTTTTCATGGCACGTAAGGCACTACCAATATTGGCAGGCAGGGTGGTATTAACCATGACAATACGCACATGGGAGAGATGTGCTGAAACAGCAGCATTGTCAATTTGACTCATGATGATTCCAGTTTGGATATATTAAAATGGGAGATTTATGAATACTGCGGCTGAGATTCAGCTTCATATTGTGCCAGAGCATCGTCCATACTCATGTCAGCAGGTGGAGGCGGAACCTCGACCGGCTTGGCTTGTTCATAAGATACGGCACGTGCAGCTTTAGACTTCACCTGATACTCGATATAGAGCGCAGTCTTGCCAAAATAATCACGCAGCTTGGCGAGAAGATCATCCAGCGGCGCAACTTTCCAGCTTAAACCCAGATGCAGTTCGGCCGTGGCATAGCCATAATCCAGATATAGAATCACGGGAATATGCGTGCTCATGTCCACATTGGTATATGGCACTAGAATCTGCTGCAAGTCACGGCTGAGGGTTTTGCTGTAATGTTCAGCTTGCAAGGTAATCTTGATGCTGTTAGCACGTTTCTGACGGATTTCATTCAGGCTAAAGGCCTTAGTTAAACGACCGAGTGGACGGTCAAAACCTTCACGTTCGTAGATTTCACCTTCAATCACCACCACTTTATCGACTTGAACAATCTCTTTAAAACGCTGGAAGCGTTCATGGTTGGTAGAAATTTCGATACGTGCCGTACCATCATCTAATGTCACCATCATCCGGTTCGGGAAGTTAGCGACATCGACTACCAGACCGGCAAACACAGTCGTTACACCACGACGGGTTGGGGTTAATTCATTGATCTGGCAAGGAACAAAGGCTTTCAGCTCATTACGATATATATCAATTGGGTGACCCGTTAGATATAGGCCGAGTGTATCTTTTTCACCTTTGAGCCGCACTTCATCTGACCAAGGTTTCACCGGTTTGGCAGGTTTCCGTTGAACTTCTTCAACTTCACCAAACAGGTCCATGATGCCGGTTTCACGGTTTTGACGGGCCTGATCCGCAGCTTGTACCGCTTCAGGCAGTTGCGCCATTAGGTCAGCACGTTCAATACCAAGACAATCTAGCGCACCCGCACGGATCAAGGCTTCGAGCGTACGTTTGTTGATTTTTTTCAGGTCGATACGGTGACAGAAGTCAAACAGGTCTTTATATTGACCTTCTTTCTGACGAGACTCAATCACGGATTGCATAGCCGCTTCACCAACGCCTTTAATTGCTCCTAGGCCATAGACAATGGTTTTTGGGTCGCTGGCATGGAACTGATAAATCGACATATTTACCGATGGTGGCAATACTTCCAGTCCGTTATGACGGCAGTCATCAATCAGGAATACCACGTTGTCAGTGTTCTGCATTTCCGAGGTCATCACCGCTGACATAAATTCAGCCGGGTAATGCGCTTTTAACCAGGCCGTTTGATAGGCAACAAGGGCATAGGCTGCAGCGTGCGATTTGTTAAAACCATAGCCTGCGAATTTTTCCATATAGTCGAAGATATGGTTGGCTGTAGCTTCATCAATATCTTTTTTCGCAGCACCTTCAATGAAGATCTTACGCTGCTTGACCATTTCCTCAGGTTTTTTCTTACCCATCGCACGACGAAGTAAGTCCGCACCACCCAGGCTATAACCGGCACAGAACTGTGCGGATTGCATTACCTGTTCCTGATAGACCATGATCCCGTAGGTCGGTTCTAATACTTTTTCCAGCAAAGGATGCAGGTATTCAAACTCGCCACCATGCATACGGTGGATAAAGTCAGGAATTAGGTCCATTGGACCCGGACGGTACAGGGATACGAAGGCGATAATTTCTTCAAACTTGCTTGGACGCGCTTCCTTCAACATCTTCTTCATGCCGACGGATTCAAACTGGAATACCGCGGTGGTATTCGCCGTCGCAAAGATGTTATAGGCTGGCTTGTCATCCAGAGGAATATAGGAAATATTGACTGGCTCAGTGACATCGGGACGAGCATTAATGTGCTTGATGGCATCTTCAATTACAGTCAGGTTACGCAGACCCAAGAAGTCGAATTTGACCAGGCCGGCAGCTTCGACATCGTCTTTATCGAACTGGGCTACACGTGCTGTACCATCCGCATCACACATCACGGCTGAATAGTCGGTCAGTTTGGTCGGTGCAATCACTACACCACCGGCATGTTTACCGGTATTACGGGTAATGCCTTCAAGCTTGAGTGCCATTTCCCAGATTTCTGAGGCATCGTCATAATCGGGATTCGATGGATTGGTGACGATATCTTTTAGTTGAGGTTCAGCTTCCAATGATTCTTCAAGGCTTAAACCCAGAGGTTTGGTGGGAATCAGTTTGGAAATACGATCAGCCAGACCATAAGATTTACCCAAGACACGGGCTACATCTCGAATCGCACCTTTCGCTGCCATGGTACCGAAAGTCGCAATCTGCGATACCGCATCACGGCCATAAGTCCGTGCCACATAGTCGATCACGCGGTCACGACCAGCGATACAGAAATCGACGTCAAAGTCGGGCATTGACACACGTTCCGGGTTCAAGAAACGTTCGAACAGCAGGTCATAGCGCAGAGGATCAAGATCGGTAATTTTCAAACTATAGGCTACGAGGGAACCCGCACCTGAACCACGGCCCGGACCTACCGGTACGCCATTTCCTTTGGACCATTGAATGAAGTCCATGACGATCAAGAAGTACCCTGGGAAGCCCATATCCAGAATAATCTTGATCTCAAAGGCCAGACGTTCATCATAAGGCTGACGGATTATAGGCCAATCTTCTTCACGTTTTTCTGGTGGATACAGGAAGTTCAGGCGTTCTTCTAAACCTTCTTCACATAAATGTGCGAAGTAGGTGTCAATAGTATGGCCTTCAGGAATTGGATAATCTGGTAGATCGTTGAAACCTAAACGTAGGGTGACATTACAACGTTTTGCGATATGGAAGGTGTTTTCAATCGCGGTTGGAATATCGCTAAACAGTTCCGCCATTTCTGTTGAGCTTTTAAAATATTGCTCAGGGCTATAGGTTTTAGGACGGCGATTATCACCAAGCACATAACCATCTGCGATACAGACACGCGCTTCATGTGCTTCAAAGTCTTCGCGTGCAATAAAGTGCACGTCATTATGTGCGACTACACCGATATTATATTTTTTGGCGAGTTTGACCGCTTCTTCAATGAAAAGGTCTTCATTAGGACGACTGGTACGAGTAAGCGCTAAATATACGCGATTACCAAATTTCTCTACCCATTCTTGTAGTAAAGGTTCAGCCTTATCGGGATTTGAGGTAATCAGCATTTTGCCGACATCAGATTGCATACCTAGCAATACAATCATGTCATCGTGCTGCTTTAAAATCCAATCTTTTTGTACGCAAGGAATATCTAGTTGTTGGCCGCTAATAAAACCTTCAGAAACTAGTTCAGTCAGGTTGCGCCAGCCTTTATTGGTCATGGAAAGCAGGGTGACACGATGCTCGGCATCATTCAGGCGGATTTCAGAACCGAGAATTGGCTTGATGCCTTTATCCAGACATTTTTTATAGAATTTGACTGCGGCATGCAGATTAGACAAATCAGTTAGCGCGAGTGCTGGCATCTCGTCATTAGCAGCAGCTTTGACCAGGTCCGGTATCCGTACGATGGATTCAGTAATCGAAAATTCTGTATGAATACCAAGATGAACAAAGTGCATAAATGAGTCCCTGCAAAAACCACTCGATAGTTTAGCACGGGATTTATTGTTTCAGTTTGAAATTGAGGGGAAATGCTGAACTTTTAGATTGTGAATTAGAATTGACTTAAAGCTATGCTTATCATTTTATCGAAATAGAACTACGCACCCAAATTGAATTTGTATGAGGCGACATGGATGTCGCCGTTGGCTTGTGATACAGGGAAGTATCATCAAGCTAACAGAAGATTTTTGTTACTTTTGATCTTTCAAAAGTAAAAGAAGAATTTCAAGTGTCAGTAAGTTTATTCATAAAGTTATTTGAAAATTAGAATTTCATTATTTTTACTTTAATTTAAATTTTGAGTAGTTATGCCTTACTTTTGACGGGCCAAAAGTAACAAAACCCCTCGTTGATCTGATGGCACTTCCTGAGCAAGCTTTAAGCATTGCTTTAAAGCTTGTGTAAGACAGATCAACGGCAGCATCCATGCTGCTAAGTCATGTATCAAATGTTCGCTTCGATGTTTAAGATGCAGATATTTTTATGGGTAGAAAATAAAACCCTCAAAAAGAGGGCTTTATTTACTTAGGAATTTAGCTTAACGAAGTCGCGATAACCAGTCGCCAACACTTTGTACAATCTGCACCAGAATCAATAAGACAATCACAGTCATGATCACCACAGATGTATCAAAACGCTGATAACCATAAGAGATCGCTAAGTCACCAATACCACCAGCACCAACGGCACCCGCCATTGCGGTTGCACCAATCAGGCTAATGGTTGCTGTGGTCAGGTTCAGAATCAGTGAGCTACGTGCTTCTGGCAGAATAAACTTAAAGATAATCTGCATTGGCGTTGCTCCCATCGCTTGTGCAGATTCGATAATGCCTTCATTCACTTCCAGTAGAGAAGTTTCTACCAGACGGCCGATATAAGGACCGACATAAATAGTTAGAGGTACAATCGCTGCCCAAGTACCGATAGAAGTACCGACCAAGAATTTTGTTAAGGGAATAACTGCAATCAGCAGAATAATAAAGGGTAGGGAGCGCAGTGCATTCACAATCGGGTTTAGAACGTGGTAAATCACACGATTTGGCAGAATCCCGTTTGGACGTGTTACCAGCAAAGTGATCGCTTGAATAAAGCCCCAGATACAGCCAAATAGCATTGCGAAGAACACCATATGAAAGGTTTCTTGCAGTGCGGTGACAAACTGATCCATCGACAGCGAACTTTTCCAGAATGGCGCAGTAATAGTGGTCAACCACTGTACAATTAAGTCTCTCATTCTTGTACTCCTGCCTGATCTACTTGTACGCCGTTATCTCTCAGATATTGCATTGCAGCTGTGATTTGCGCTGAATCGCCTAAAAGTTGGATAAACATCTGACCAATCACCGACCCATTAATTTCTGTCATATTGGCAAACAGGATATTCAAGCTGATATCAAACTGTTTGATCACACCCTGAATCACGGTTTCCTGCGCAGAGCTGCCCAGGAATTTTAAACAATAAATACTGTGATGATTCTGGTTTTCCAGATTCGCCAGAATATTCACTGGCAAGTTTTGCTGGAGTACAGTTTGAATGAAATTCTTGGTTGTTGGATGCTGAGGTTGACTAAAGATCTGCAGGGTAGAACCGGTTTCAATCACATCACCTTTTTCCATGACAGCCACATAATCACATACGGTCTCAATGACATCCATTTCATGGGTGACCATAACAATGGTAATGCCTTGTTCCTGATTAATGCGTTTCAGCAATTGCAGTACAGATTTGGTGGTTTGCGGATCTAAAGCAGAAGTTGCTTCATCACACAGCAGAATTTTCGGATGATTCGCGAGGGCACGCGCAATACCCACACGTTGTTTTTGACCACCTGACAATTCATCTGGGAAAGCATGCCGCTTATGTTTCAGATCAATAAAATCCAGCAGTTCTTCGAGACGTTTTTCTCGTTCAGCTTTACTCCAACCAAGCAATTTCATTGGCATTTCAATATTGGCAGCCACCGTTTTGGTCTGCATCAGATTGAAGTGCTGGAAAATCATACCGATCTGGGTACGTTCCTGACGCAATGATTTGGCATCCAAAGCAGTAAAGTCCGTGCCATTGATAATCACCTGACCAGAAGTAGGGCGTTCAAGCAGATTAATTAGGCGGATCAGGGTACTTTTACCGGCACCACTATAGCCAATAATGCCAAAGATACTGCCGGTTGGAATCTGTAAATTAATCCGATTCAAGGCACGTAAGGTTTGACCCTTGAGCTCATACTGTTTGGAGATGTCTTTAAATTCAATCATAGTGTCAAATACTGCATCAAGAATAAAAAAACAGGCAAGAAATCTTGCCTGTTCTGAATATTGATTATTGTATTACTTTTCTTCGGTTAAATAAGTCACTGGTTTATTGACAGCAACTTTAGTACCACCGAAGTGTTCATCAACATAGGCTTTCACAGCAGGAGTATGATACAACTGGCCAACTTTTTGAAGTACAGGATCATTTTGACGGTCAGCAGCGACAGCTAAAATGTTAACATTCATTTTAGTACTTTGATCAATCGCTTCGTAATAGATCGCATCTTTCAATACGTTCAGACCACCTTCCATTGCCAAAGTATTACCTAGAACAATCGCATCTACTTCATCTTTCACACGGACTGCAGTCGCCATTTGAATTGGCTTGATGACAATCTGTTTCGCATTTTCAGTGATGTCAGCAGGCGTACCTTTTACCAGGTCAAAGTTTGGTTTAAGTTTTACCAGACCCGCAGATTGTAAAAGTAACAATGCACGTGATTCATTCGCGCCATCGTTAGGAATAGCAATTGTCGCACCTTGCTTAAACTCTTCAACTTTTTTCACTTTGCTTGAGTAAATCCCCATTGGCTCAAGATAAGTCGTAGAAAGTGGAGCGATCTTTTGAGTATTGGCGTCGTTATAAGCCACCATATAGGCATAAGACTGGAATGCGTTAACATCAATTTCTTTGTTGGCAACCGCAGTGTTCATCGCAACATAATCAGTGAAGTTTTTCACATCAAGTTTGATGCCGGCTTGTTTAGTTTCAGGCAAAGTTGAAATGTAGCGCCATACGTCAGCATCTGAACCAGTGGATGCCATAGTAACTGTTTGAAGTTCACCTGAGTCTTTGTTTTGTGCTGCGTCCGTTGCAGGCGCTTCTTGTTTTCCGCATGCAGTTAGTGTCAATACAGATGCACTGAGTAAAACGCCAAGTAGCTTTTTCATAAAGATGTCCTAATTCTCGTGTTGCCTAAAGTATATGCATTTTAAGGTCATGTTAAAGTGGAGTTTTATTACACTTTCATCTGACTCTGGATCGATGTCGCATGTGGCTCCGGCAGGGAAAATGCAAATGTACTGCAACAGTTCACGTTAATTCGATCGGGTCAGAGTTCACCAAACCACTATATCGGTTTTCTATTTGGAGAGAGTAAATAGAGATTTTATAAAAGATATAGTCAAATTTGGTGCTCTGAATGGGCGCAATCATAGCAATTATTATTTATTCGATATAGTGGATAAAAACTATCTACTTATCTATTTAGTAGAATATATATTAGATGAAAATGATTAAAATATTAATGAATACAATATATTATTTTTATTGAAGATAAATCAGAATTACATATCGCTTAAAGATTGATCTTTATAAGATTTTATCCAATAGAAATCATAAAAATGAATAAACATGATAAATACATCAGCTCATTAAGCTACTGAAAGATCTTTTTTAATAAATGTTTAGGGAGGATTTGAGCCGTGTCTTATTTACCTAAGTAATTACTTTGATTTCATACAATACATGCCAACATAAAGGGTGATCTTCCGGCAGCTTTGGATGCTGAAATTCTTGAGTCTTTACCATACCTATCTTTTTCATCACAGCCTCAGATGGGGTATTTGATTTGGCAGTAAACGACGCAACTTTATCTAGGTTTAAAGTATTAAAGGCATAATCTAGGACTGCACGTGCACCTTCAGTCGCATAACCTCGATGCCAATACTTTTTGGCAAGTCGCCAGCCAATTTCAACACAGGGTGAAAACTCAAACAGATCAGGTTGTGGTTGCAGGCCAATAAAGCCAATAAATTCTTTAGACTCTTTTAATTCAACTGCCCATAAACCCCAACCATGTTGATCAATCTGTCGAGTCACTTTTTCAATAAAATGTAGACTTTGTTCAGGTGTCAAAGGGGCGGGGAAATAACGCATAACTTTATCATCTGCACACATTTGGATAAATAGGGCAGTGTCGGAGTCTTGCCATTGGCGGAGGATCAGGCGAGGGGTGCTAATGGTGTAGGAAGGCATATTCATGCTTAATTAAATAAATTTTCTATATGATAAGAAGTTTGGTATAAGATATCTTAATAATTTCTTAATTTTTAATAATAAATTACAAAAGGTGTAAATTGACTGACTCCATAGTTTTACAGCTACAAATGCTTGCAAGCGATCCCAATAGTGACATTGAGGAACTTTTAAACAAAGCATTACTTGTTGCATCAAAACTTAAGATTAAAGAATTCAAGAAGTGGTGTGAAGCAGAATTGGCTGGATATGGTAAAGATAATGTACCTGATTATAGAAAGTTTAATGGTCAATTAAAAGTTTTTAATCCTTATCATGGTTTACAGCCTTTTATTATTCCTGATGAATTTGATTCTATAGTAACTCATGTTGATATGTATGATTCTATTGGACAAATACAAAATTTATTAAAACAGAATAATTCACACTTTATTAAAACTTTATCAAATAAACAAAAGATAGCTTTAATGCGATTGCAGGATGATTATGTTCAACTTGAACCCCGAGTTATTATTTATCCATCACAGCTTTTAGCAATTATAACGAAAGTTAGGAATAGCATTTTGAGATGGTCGATAGAGTTGGAAGAGGAAGGGATTTTAGGAAAAGGTTTTAGATTCACTGAAAAAGAAAAAGAGGTTGCCATGTCAGTTCACAATTATCATATTCAGAATATGCAAGGGGTTGTTGGTCATGTTAATGAAAGTACGGTTAATCAAAATAATCAAATGAATGTTTATGCTAAAGATTTTGATTCTTTGGCACAGGTACTAACTAATAACAAAATTACTTTTTCAGATATCCAGGAATTAAAAGATGCAATTGATGCAGATGATCTCCCAAATAAATCTAAGAAATTTGGAAAAAATGTAAGTGAATGGATTGGTAAAATGGTAGGCAAAGCTGCTACAGGAAGTTGGGAGATTAGTGTGGCTACAGCGGGTACTTTGTTGGCTGAGGCTATTGGTAAGTTTTATGGTTTCTGAATAAAAAACCCCGAACGAATCGGGGTTTTATTAATCTAAATTTAGATTAAGCATTTTCACGCGCAATTGCACGGTAACCAATATCTTTACGGTATTGAACACCATCAAACGTTACTTTTTGGCAAAGTTCTAAAGCTTTGGCTTGCGCTTCACCAATGGTATTACCCAGTGCAGTGACACAAAGAACACGACCACCCGCAGTGACAATTTCACCTTTTTCATTGGCTTTTGTACCTGCATGGAAGACTTTCGCATCAGTCATTTCAGTATCTAAACCTGAAATCACATCGCCATTACTAGAAGTTTCAGGATAGCCTTTAGATGCCAGTACGATCCCGACAGTTTTACGCTCATCCCATTCAGCTTCTGCAGGTAAATTACCTTCAAGACCTGCTTGGACTAAATCAACCAAAGATGATTTTAAACGCATCATGATTGGTTGAGTTTCTGGATCGCCAAAACGACAGTTGAACTCAATCACTTTTGGTTGGCCTTTGTCGTCAATCATCAAGCCTGCGTATAAGAAACCTGTGTATACGTGACCATCTTTTTTCATGCCTTCAACAGTCGGACGCATCACTTCATTCATGGCTTTTTCGAATACGTCAGCAGTCACAACAGGAGCAGGAGAGTATGCTCCCATACCGCCAGTGTTCGGACCTTGGTCGCCTTCAAAAATACGCTTATGGTCTTGCGATGTTGCCATTGGCAAGATGTTGTCGCCATCAATCATACAAATGAAAGATGCTTCTTCACCAGCAAGGAATTCTTCAATCACTACACGAGAACCCGCATCACCAAATTTGTTGCCTGCCAGCATGTCATCAATCGCATCAAATGCTTCCTGATTAGTCATGGCAACAATTACGCCTTTACCGGCAGCAAGACCGTCAGCCTTGATCACGATTGGTGCGCCATTTTTCTCAACAAATGCTTTTGCTGCGTCTACTTCAGTAAATACATCGTAGAAAGCAGTTGGAATGTTATGGCGTTTTAAGAAGTGCTTCGCGAATGCTTTAGAGCCTTCAAGCTGCGCAGCAAATTGAGTTGGACCCCAAACTTTCACGCCTGCTTCGCGGCAAGCATCAACTACACCATTTACTAATGGTGCTTCAGGACCCACAATAATCATTTCAACTGCATTGTTTTTTGCAAAATCAATGATGGCAGGGTTATTGAGAATGTCCAAAGCGACATTTTCACATTTATTTTCAGTTGCGGTGCCTGCATTGCCCGGTGCAACAAATACTTTTGCTACTTGATCGTCTTGTGCGATTTTCCATGCAAGTGCATGTTCACGGCCGCCACCACCTAAAACTAAAATGTTCATCTTTAGAAAATTCCCTCGAAAATGAAATTCCACAAACCCAATGAGGTTTAAAAATCTTTTAACATCTTATAGCAAGATATTAAACAATCTACTGATGTAGCAAACCCTCCTTATGAAAAGGAGGGTTTGAAATTTAATACTTAAAAATTAGTGGCGGAAATGACGCATGCCAGTGAATACCATTGCAATACCAGCTTCGTCAGCTGCTGCAATTGTTTCTTCATCACGCATAGAACCACCCGGTTGGATAATGCATTTGATACCAGCTTTGGCAGCGTTATCAATACCATCACGGAATGGGAAGAATGCGTCAGACGCCATTACAGCACCTTCAACCACAAGACCTGCATGTTCAGCTTTGATTGCAGCAATACGAGCAGAGTTGACACGGCTCATTTGACCTGCGCCCACACCAATGGTTTGACGATTTTTCGCATAAACAATCGCGTTAGATTTCACGTATTTCGCAACTTTCCAAGCGAAGATCATGTCATCGATTTCTTGTTCAGTTGGAGCGCGTTTAGTCACAACTTTCAGGTCATCTTTAGTGATCATGCCCAAGTCTTGATCTTGAACCAATAAACCACCGTTTACGCGTTTGTAGTCAAGCTGTGGAGCACGTTCGTTAATTGCTGGAAGTTCACCACATACGAGTACACGTACGTTTTTCTTCGCGCCAGTCACTTCAAGTACGCCGTCAGCGATGCTTGGTGCAATGATCACTTCAACGAATTGACGATCCACAATTGCTTGTGCAGTTGCAACGTCTAATTCACGGTTGAATGCAATGATGCCACCGAATGCAGATTCAGGGTCAGTTGCATAAGCAAGATCATAAGCAGCTTTGATGCCGTCTAGAGAAACTGCAACACCACATGGGTTCGCATGTTTTACGATCACACAAGCAGGTTTCGCAAATGATTTCACACATTCAAGTGCAGCATCAGTATCCGCGATGTTGTTATAAGAAAGTTCTTTACCTTGTAGCTGCTTAGCAGTCGCAACAGAAGCTTCTTTTGCAGCAGGATCTACATAGAAAGCAGCAGACTGATGCGGGTTTTCACCGTAACGTAAGTCTTGAGCTTTGTTTAATTGAGTATTGAAAGTACGTGCAAATTTGTCTGCCTGACCTTCTTCTTTACCTACGCGAGCGCCTAAGTAAGATGCGATCATACCGTCATATTGAGCAGTATGTTCGAATGCTTTAACCGCAAGGTCAAAACGGGTAGCATAAGATAAAGCACCTTCAGCTTTAAGCTCAGCAATTACAGTTGCATAGTCAGCAGCATTTACTACGATACCAACAGACGCGTGGTTTTTCGCAGCAGCACGAACCATTGTTGGACCACCGATGTCGATGTTTTCAATTGCATCAGCTAGTGAACAGTTTGGTTTCGCTACAGTTGCAGCAAATGGATACAGGTTAACAACGACAAGATCGATCGCATCGATGTTGTGTTCAGCCATCACAGCTTCGTCTAGACCACGACGAGCCAGGATGCCACCATGAATTTTCGGATGTAGCGTTTTTACACGGCCGTCCATCATCTCTGGGAAACCAGTGTGCTCCGAAACTTCTACTACAGCAACATTATTGTCTTTCAACAATTTGTATGTACCACCTGTAGATAAAATTTCTACCCCAAGAGCAGCAAGGTCTTGTGCAAATTCCACAATACCGGTTTTATCGGAAACAGAGATTAAAGCGCGTTTAATAGTCATGATCTTCGTCACAGTTACCAAGGAACAGATTAAATCTAAATAGCTAATTAACAGTCAAAAAAAATGCCTGCGGTAGCCGCAAGCATTTTATCATTTATTCACTCATTAAACCGTGAGCTTTTAACTTTTTACGTAAAGTACCGCGGTTTAGTCCGAGAATCTCGGCAGCGCGTGTCTGATTACCACGCGTATATTCTAGAACGACAGATAATAAAGGCTTCTCCATTTCTGCCAGCACCATGTCGTACACCTGAGAAGGTTGCTCGCCTTGCAGTTGTGCAAAGTAGTGGCGAACTGCGCGATCTACGTGAATACGAAGAGCGACATCAGATTGTGCAGTAAAAATAGGAGATTTGCTATTCATGCGAATTAATCCGAAAAATCAAATATCACTTGGGTAAAGCGATATATAAAAGTGGTCTAGAAATTGAAATGAACTCCATTTTAGATCCTAAAACTGGAGTTCTAAAACTTGGTCATTACATTGAGCTTGTAGCTTGCCACATCTCGACGATTTGGTCGAAAAATAAGCGTAACAATAGTTAAAGTTTTGTTACTGACCAAAATCAAAACAAAAAAATCTGCTCGATACGCAATAAGTTTTATAGCGCATTAGGCAAGACTGTATTTGTTGTGAAAAAGTAGCGAGGAGTTTGCAGCACATAGCTTTCGTGGCGCGTATAATACCATTGTCTCGGGAAAAGTGAGCAAGAAAACTGCATTTTTTTTAACTTTTTTTTCGTTTTTTAATAGTTTTTATCAATATTAAGGTCGAATTATTTCCAAACTGTAATTATCGAAGTCTTTACGGTCGACAGGAAGCACAAATTCAAATTTAAATGGGCTGTTTTGGGGAATACGTTGAATCTTAATCAGGCTTTCGATCAGGTATTCCTGAGGTTTTAAATTATAAGTCGCCAAGACTACACCCTGATCTTTAAGGTGAACTCTTAAGTTTGGCATTTCCAGACTGCGCTTGTGGAAATTGATTAGCTCACCACTAAACTGGGTTTTATCTGTGGCAATCGCTTTGGCTTTGACCTTATTGGTATTGATCAGATTGTAATGTTCTTCCAGATTGGAACAGTTGAACACTTCACAGATATTGTTAAAAGCCACACTCATCACATGACTATTCTTAATATAGTGTGGATTGAACCAGAAGAATTGAAATAAAAGTAAGCCAAATAAGAACAGGTTTAGGCTGGTCCAGCCTAAATAATAAAGCGGGCCTTTATTGTGCTGTTTATCAGCCTGATCATCCCAGTTCATGCTAGGCAGTACTGCAATCGGTTCAGTACTGAAATAATTCAGGTTGTTCAGATAGGTCTTCAGATCAATATTGGAGTTTTCAACTTTTTCATCAAAGATGTTCAGTAAATAGTGCTGATCTGAAGAATTAGCTGAAGAAGTAGATTCAGCGAGGCTTCTATTAATATAAGAAACATGACTTGGCGTATGAGTAAGGGCGACCGAATTCTGTGCTTCGGTCACCAGATGCGATAAAGCATTAAAGGAAGTTGTACATTTTGGGCAGCAAACCATGCCTTGGGCAATGGTTAATTGCGCAACCGTAACTTTATAGGTTGTAGAGCAGGTCGGGCAGTGGGTTCGCTTGTCACTCATAAATGTTTTATAGACTCTTTAATTCTTATGGCGTTTCCCCGAGATACGGCACCAGTGTTCATCGCGTTTTTCTACTTCTAATATATCAAAATGTTTTGAGTAAATGCTAGTAACATCAGCAACTTGCTCTTCAATAACACCTGCGAGTGCGAACTCTGCCTCAGGTTTGACCAATTCTGCGAACTCAGGCTCAAGCATCATGAGTGGGCCAGCCAGAATATTGGCAACAAACACATCTGCTTTCTGCTCGCCAAGCTCTGTGTTGAACTCTTCCGGTAAACCAACATAAAGTCGATCCAATACGCCATTCAGTTCAGCATTCTGTTTGGTGGCTAAAACAGCTTGTGGGTCAATATCAGTTGCATAGGCATATTTGGCACCGAGTAACAGGGCCGCGACAGCCAGAATACCTGAACCACAGCCATAATCGATCACGATCTTGTCTTTTACATCGGTTTTGCCCAGCCATTGCAGGCAAAGGAAAGTAGATGCATGGTTACCTGTACCAAAAGCCAAACCTGGATCAAGCTTGATATTCACTGCATCTGCTTCAGGCGCTTGCATCCATTCTGGAACAATCCAGAATTTTTCAGAAATCTGGATTGGCTCGTAGGCATCCATCCAGGTGCGTTCCCAAGCTTGATCTTCCAGGAATTCATGCCGGATCGGTGCTTCAGGTAGTTGTGCGCGAATAAAGGTTTCCAATGCAGCTACATCGATTTCTTCTTCGTCATCTTCCTGAGCATAGATGCCAGTCACGATCACTTTATTCCAGAGCGGTGTTTCTCCTGGAAGTGGTTCCAGTAAATCCTGGTTTTCAGCATCATCCAGAGTGACACTTACGGCGCCCAGTGAGCTAAGTAATGTTTCAGTAAAATCTACCTGAGCTTGATCAACTGTAATATGAATTTGTAACCACTTCACAGAAATAACCTTTATACATTTTTTCAAAAAGCTATTGTAACGGAAGTTCGGCTTGAAGGTGTGATCTTCTTGAGACGGAGTTAAATAAAAAGGATGCTTTCGCATCCTTTTTATGAAAACCGGTTAAAACGCATTTTCCTGAGTGGGAGAAATGCTAGAACGTGCAGTTACTGGAGCAAAGCGATTCAGTAATAATCCAAAAATAGCCGCGAAGATATACATGAAGATGGAATAGACCGCTGCAGGCATGGCAACCACAGTGCTGGACATGACAGTAAGTGCAATGGTCATGGCGAGTGTACTGTTATGAATACCGATCTCGAAAGCGCTGGCACGTGCCTGAGCGGAATTGATATTCATCAGTCGTGGAACAAAATAGCCAATCATTAAGCTGAAGAGACAGAACAGGGCGGTTGCTAAACCTACCTGAGTCAGATATTCGGCAATATTGGCGCGTTCACTATAAATTGCTCCGGCAATAATCAGCACCAGAAAGAGGACTGCAAAAATGCGAAGAGGCTTATTCAGCTTTACAGTGAGTGCTGGGGCATAATGACGAATCAACATACCAATCGCGACCGGTATAATAATGATACCAAACACTTGCAGAATCTTTCCGAACTGCAAGCTGATCTGCTGACTGTCCTGCATAAAATGCATAATGGAAAAGTTCATAATTAAAGGCAAGGTAAATGCAGCAACCACCGAATTGATCGCAGTCAAGGTAATATTGAGGGCTAGATCGCCTTTAAACAGATAGCTGAACAGATTTGCGGTACTGCCACCTGGCGATGCGGCCAGCAACATCAGACCAACAGCGAGTAAAGGTGGTAAAGTCAGAACTTTACATAGAATGAAAGCAATGCTTACCAGTAGAATTAATTGACAAAACAAGGCAACCAGCACTGCTTTAGGGTGCTGGCTTACCCGGGCAAAATCTTTGAGCGTGAGTTCGAGTCCTAATCCCACCATGATGATGGCGAGTGCGAGGGGGAGGAATATTGTTATGATGCCAGAGTCCATCTGCATGCTCCTTATAGAAATTTATTTTAATAGTTTTAAATTTTCTATAAAAAGCATACAGCTTAAGCAGGCATTTGACTTAAGAAGTTACAAATCTGATAAACGACTCTTGCCACTATAGCTAAGCTTTTGCTGACTAATCATAAAACCAAAAATACCGGCAAAAACGTACATGACAATTGAATAAATACCCGCAGGGATGGCAATGGTGACATTATTGAGGACAGAAATCGCAATCGTCATTGATACAGTTGTGTTGTGAATGCCGACTTCAAAGGTACAGGCGCGTGCCATCTTGTCTGGGATATCCATTAATAAAGGCAGGCAATAACCGAGAAACAGGCTGGAAAAACATAATATGGAAGTAGCAATCCCGATACTGGCAAAATATTCGATGATGTTAAAGCGCTCTTGGAAAATGGCATAAATCAAGAGCATGCTTAAAAAAGCGATAGATAGAAACCGCATTGGCATATGTACAATATCTGAAAGCTTTGGAAATTTTGCCCGAATCAGCATGCCGATCACAACCGGAATAATTGTAATCAGAAAAACCTGAGCCATTTTTTCAAGCGGTAAGCCGATGCCGGTATCCTGTCCTATAAAATAGTACAGGGACAGGTTCATAATAAAAGGTAAGGTGAAAATAGAAATAATCGTATTGATGGCGGTTAACGTGATATTAAGCGCCACATCACCTTTATAAAGATAGCTCAGCAGATTGGCAGTGGCACCTCCTGGAGAGGCAGCTAGCAGCATCATGCCTACAGCAAGCAATGGTGGCAGATCCAGTACCAGACAGATTAAAAAGGTTAAACCGGTTAAAATGACCAGTTGTGAGAATAAGACAATAAAAATCACCTTGGGATAACGACTAACATGCAGAAAATCCTTGACTGTTAACTGTAGTCCTAACCCCATCATTGTAATTGCCAAAGTAATCGGCAAAAACAAACTAAAAAACCCCGAATCCATGAAGTTTCCTTTTTATTATTCATTTTTTAGGTATGTTTTGAGTTTAGCGTAGATGAATAAATAAGCAATATAAAAACGGGTAAAATTTATGCATTTTACCCGTTAAGTTTCTGATTAAAAATATATTTAATCAGCTATATAGTGATTTACATCCCTGATTGAGATGGGGTTTGAGGCTGAGTTTGCATTTGTGACTGTGGACGTGGAGGGGTAAAGCCTAATGCACATTTACCATTGACCTGAGTGCCATTAATGGTTGCTGAAGTTTTGCCGCCTGAACTACAAGATGTATAAAGTTCAGGTTCATCGCCTTTGATATTGGTTGATGATGAAGGGAAGAACTGTTGCTGACAGGTACCATTCCAGATAATGCCGCGGTAAGCAAAACTTACAGGAGCGCCCTCTGATTTACCTTTACAAACTTGCTGGTATTTTTGGGCATTATAAACCTTCTCGACTTTATCATTTGCTGAGGCTGCAAATGGAGCGAAACATAGACCGCAGAGCGCTGTTGCTAGGAAAATATTCTTATTCATCATGTATACCTTTGTTTGTAATGTGACCACTTTATAGATTAAAAACTAATCAATATTAAACAATATGAGTCGAGTAACTTTTTGAGTTTAGATGTTTAATTTATATAGTAAGTCTGCAAAGTTTAATTACATTGCTTTATAGGCGGGCAGGGCAAATTCCAAAGGATAAATTCAAGTGATTTTGTCAACTTTGGAAGGAAGTTTGCTATAATGTTCAGCTATCCTTTTTCTATCTCTCTATTTACCACTATGCACTATCCTAAAGTATACGATGTCATTGTTATCGGTGGCGGTCACGCAGGTACGGAAGCAGCACTGGCTGCAGCACGTATGGGTCGACAGACATTACTCTTAACTCATAACATTGAGACTTTAGGGCAGATGAGCTGTAACCCGGCCATTGGCGGGATCGGTAAATCACATTTAGTGCGTGAAATTGATGCCTTGGGCGGTGCAATGGCACTGGCTGCCGATAAAGGCGGTATTCAATTCCGTATTCTGAATTCACGTAAAGGTGCAGCAGTACGTGCAACCCGTGCGCAGGCTGACCGTGTACGTTATAAAGCGGCCATTCGTGAAACTCTGGAAAACCAGACGAATCTGGATATCTTCCAGCAAGCGGCAGACGACCTGATTGTTGAAGGCGATACTGTTAAAGGTGTCGTGACCCAGATGGGTATTCGTTTTGATGCGAAAACTGTAGTGCTGACTGCGGGTACATTCTTGGGTGGTGTGATTCACATTGGTCTAAACAATGCTTCAGGCGGTCGTGCCGGTGATCCTCCGTCAATTTCCCTGGCGCATCGTCTACGTGAATTAAATTTACCTGTGGGTCGTTTAAAAACAGGTACACCGCCACGTATTGACGCGCGTTCAGTCGACTTCTCTGTCATGACACCGCAGCCGGGTGATTTCCCGTCTCCAACCATGTCATTTATGGGTGATGTGTCTATGCACCCTGAACAGGTGAATTGCTACATCACTCATACCAATGAACGTACTCATGAGATCATTCGTGGCGGTTTAGACCGTTCACCGATGTACACTGGTGTGATTGAAGGTGTAGGTCCACGTTACTGTCCATCAATTGAAGATAAAATTCATAAATTTGCTGATAAAGACTCCCATCAGGTCTTCCTTGAACCAGAAGGCCTAGATACACATGAGCTTTATCCAAATGGTATTTCTACTTCTTTACCATTTGATGTTCAGTTTGAATTGGTACGCTCAATCCGTGGTATGGAGAATGCGCACATTCTTCGTCCAGGTTATGCGATTGAATACGATTACTTTAATCCGCAAGCATTGAAGTTCACTTTGGAAACCAAAGCGATCAATAACCTATACTTTGCTGGTCAGATCAACGGTACAACCGGTTATGAAGAAGCGGGGGCACAAGGCTTGCTTGCAGGCTTGAACGCAGCACGTCGTGCTTGGGATCAGGAGCAATGGACACCAAAACGTGATGAAGCGTACATGGGTGTACTGGTTGATGACTTGATCACACTAGGTACTAAAGAACCGTACCGTATGTTCACGTCTCGTGCGGAATACCGTTTGATGCTACGTGAAGACAATGCGGATCAACGTTTAACACCAATCGGCCGTGAAATGGGTCTGGTAGATGATGAACGTTGGGCAGCTTACTGTGAAAAAATGGAAGCTGTAGAGAAAGAAACAGGTCGTTTGCAACATCTTTGGGCAGCGCCAAACAATCCAATGGGTAAAAAATTCGTTGAGATGACCGGAGCGGATCTTTCTAAAGAATGTTCTGCAATTGATTTGTTAAAACGTCCGAACATCACCTTTGCTCAAATTGCAGAATTGACAGGTTCAGAAGTTTCGCCACAAGTCGGTGATCAAATTGAGATTGCGGTGAAATACGAAGGTTATATCAACCGTCAGCATCAAGACGTTGCACAAATGAAGCGTTTAGAGGAAACCAAGATTCCTGCTGATTTTGACTATGATGTTGTTTCAGGTCTTTCGCGTGAAATTACATTGAAGTTAAAAGATATTCGTCCTGAAACACTGGCTCAAGCAAGCCGTATTCCGGGTGTAACACCAGCAGCAGTTCAATTGGTGATGATCACTATTCGTAAGAATGCTCAAGCGAAAAAATCTGCTTAAGATCATGAAGTAATAGAAAACCCGCTAAGTGCGGGTTTTTTATATTTAATGAAGTTAAAAAAATTAAAAGATCAATTATTTCATGAATAAATTCAGTAATTTTGCTATGTTAATTATGGGAAATGTACAACAATGAAGCCAAAACATGGATAGAGAAAAATACATACGGGGCGCGATTTACGGTTTACTTGTTGGTGATGCGGTAGGTGTGCCTTATGAGTTTAAAGTGCCGAGCCAGCTGCCTGATATTGAACAGATTGATATGATTCCCCCAAAAGGATTTGCGCGGACTTATGCCAGTCTTCCAATTGGAACGTGGTCAGATGATGGTGCACAAGCATTATGTTTGTTGGCCTCATTGTTAGATCAAAAGAAACTCAATCCTGAAGATTTTATGCAACGGATTTGCGATTGGTACCAATCAGGTTATATGGCTGTCGATGGTCAGGTATTCGATGTGGGAATTCAAACGGTTGATGCGATACATCGTTATCAATCGGGTATCTAGTTAAATCAAGTTGCGAAAAATGATGAATATGCCAATGGTAATGGTGCGCTGATGCGTGTATTGCCTTTAGCGCTCTGGCATCAAGGCTCTAATCGTGAATTAATAGAGGCGGCATTTATACAATCACATCTGACTCATGCGCATATCCGTTCTAAATTATGTTGTGCATTATATTGTTTATAGGTACGTAAAATTTTAGATGGTTGTTCTATTCAAGATTCATGGATAGAAGCAATTGAAATACTCAAGCGTGAATTGAGTGATCAGAATGGTGCGTTAGATGAGCTTGAGCACCATATTTTAAGTGATGACTGGGATCGACCGACAGGTACTGGCTATGTCGTAGATTGTTTAAAGTCGGCATATTACGCACTACAAGCTAGCGATTATGAAAAGGTGATTAAGACAGCAATTGCGCTGGGTAATGATACAGATACGACTGCATGTGTGGCGGGTGGTATAGCTGGTTTATATTATGGTGTAGATGCAATTCCATCATCTTGGATGAATCATTTACGAGGTAAAGAAATGGTGGAAGAATTGCTTGTGCAATGGTTGTAGAAATTTTCTAAAGAATGACTGCGATGATGTTGGGATTTGCTAAAATATTCAAAAGTTCCACATCTAGATCATTCCAATGCCATACCAACTCATTGAACTCGACATCCAAGCCACTGACAATATCGCTTGCCCACATTGCCATCAAGAAATTATTAACTGGCAAGAAGAACAGTATGTTCAACCCTGTGAACATACCTTATTTATTGCCATGGATATCGGTTTTGAATACATCACCGATGAATTTGAGCAAACTATGCGAAAAACAGTGGATGAACTGCATGCTAATGATGATGTTGTAAACATGTTCGAGGAAATCACCACAAGTACTTATCCGAATTATCTGATTTTAAAGTCAGATTTAGGTGCAGCAGGTTATTCGCGTTATATCGGTTTAACAGTGTAGGAATCTCATTACTATACATAAGCAATAAAAAAGCACCCAAGGGTGCTTTTTTAATTTCAGGCCTGGCCTTCGACTTCTTCGACTTCATCATCGTCCGCACTGTCCATGCCGAGTTCTTTCAACTTACGGGTGAGGGTATTACGTCCCCAACCTAATAGTTCGGCTGCATGACGCTTACGACCACGGGTTTGTTGTAGTGCAGCATTGATGAGTGTGCGTTCAAACATTGGTGTAGCCACATCTAACAGCTTCATTTCGCCGTTTTTCAGTTTCTGGATTGCCCATTGACCCAGTAATTCATCCCAGTGATGCGGCGCAATTTGATTCAGGTTTGGAATTGGAGCACCCGGATCTTGCTGCTGAATTGGAATCTGTTTTAATTCAGGTGGCAGATCTTCTGGATAAACTTCACGGCCTGTGATCATCACGGTTAGCCAGCGACAGGTATTTTCAAGCTGACGCACATTACCTTGCCAAGGCAGCTTCTGCATATATTCCTGAGTTTCAGGACGTAAGATTTTAGGATTTACACCCAGTTCTTTACCTGCACGCGCCAGGAAGTGCTGTGCCAGCATTGGAATATCTTCAGAGCGATGTGCCAGTTTAGGAATATGAATACGAATCACGTTTAGACGATGATACAAGTCTTCACGGAAGCGGCCATCATGTACCAGCTTTTCCAGATCCTGATGCGTTGCAGCCACAATACGTACATCAACTTTAACCGGAATGTGACCACCAACGCGATAGAATTCACCATCTGCCAGGACACGTAATAAACGCGTTTGTGTTTCAAAAGGCATGTCGCCAATTTCATCCAGGAATAGCGTACCGCCGTTGGCCTGTTCAAAACGGCCCTGACGTTGCGTATTTGCACCAGTGAATGCACCTTTTTCATGACCGAATAATTCAGTTTCAATCAGGTCTTTTGGAATTGCAGCCATGTTCAGTGCAATAAACGGTTTATTGCTACGTGGTGAATGGCGGTGTAGGGCATGCGCAACGAGTTCTTTACCTGTGCCGGATTCACCATTAATCAGCACGGTAATATGGGACTGAGACAAACGACCAATGGCACGGAAGACTTCCTGCATTGCTGGCGATTCACCAATGATCTCAGTCGATTGAATGGTTGGTGCAGATTTGGCAGATTCTTGCTGCTGTAATTTGGTGATATGTAAAATCGCACGATTGACCAGTGCTAGCGCTTCATCAATATCAAATGGTTTTGGCAGGTATTCAAAAGCACCTGTTTGATAACTGGATACAGCAGATTCCAGATCCGAATGCGCCGTCATAATAATAACCGGCAAATCAGGATTGGTATTTTTCACCTTGCCTAAAAAGGTCAGACCATCAATACCTGGCATACGGATATCGGTTAGGATCACATCAGGTGCATCTACGCCCAACTGATCAAGTGCTGACTGGGCTTCTTCAAAACTAGTAACGTCGAAACCTTCTTCTTTAAATGTTTTTTCTAGTACCCAACGCATGGCACGATCGTCATCAATCACCCATATTTTATTTCGCGACATGATCTGACTCCCAAGGTAAAAATAAGCTAAATACGGTTTTTCCTGGAACTGACTGGCATTCAATCATTCCGTTATGTTGATGCATAATATTTTGAGCAATGCTGAGACCTAGTCCGGTACCTTTGGCACGGCTGGTCACAAGCGGGTAGAACACGGCTTCGATAATATCGTCTGGAACACCCGGACCATTATCTTCAATGTCGATTCGAACCACAGATCGGTGAATCACACCACTAATGGTATAAAGACGCTGAATCCGGGTTCTTAAAATAAGTTCCGGTTGATGCTCGACAAAGAAATCCTTGTTTTCTGTCATCGCCTGAACGGCATTCACGCAGATATTTAGCATGACCTGAATCAGCTGATCGCGATCTGCCAGAACTTCCGGCAGGGACAGGTCATAGTCCCGGGTAATTTTAATTTTCTTTTTAGTCTGGTTCACAATCAGTGAACGAACGCGTTCTAAAGGCTCATGCACATTAACCATTTCATAGCTGGGTAACTGGCGTGAACCGAGCATGCTATCTGCCAGATTTCTCAGGCGATCCACTTCACTAATAATAATGTCAGTGAACTCTTTATATTTTGGATCTTCAAGGCTACGTGCCAGAAGCTGGGTTGCACCACGAATGCCACCGAGTGGATTCTTGATCTCATGTGCCACGCCACGAATCAACTGACGCGCGACCTGATGCTGCTGGATATAGTTTTCTTCACGTGAGATTTTCAGCATACGGTCACGCTGATTCAGCTCGATCAGTAATAAAGGGTGATTTGGCTTGCCCGCATTGAGCAGGGAAACCGTATAGTCCACATGAATGTCTTTAAAGTTGACGATGATCGTCGCCTCACGGCGAGTATAAGGTTGGCCGGTATGCAGCGTGTTATAGAGTGATTCTTCAGTATTGAATTCATCTGTCGGCGCTTGCAGTATATTTAATACCGGCGTGCCTGATGCGCGTAACAGGCTGACATCAAACATGGCCTCGCAGGCTGTATTTAAGTAATAAATATTCAGATGACTATCAACCAGCATAATGGCAGTGGTCAGGTTGTCCACCAAAAGGCGATAGTCGATGGAAAGAGGCTGATCCATTAGCGGTGGTTTTCCTGTATTAAAATGGCGCAATGGCATCTTCATAAAGCAAAATAACAATTTCAAAGTTCAGATTTGAGGCAAAATAAGCAAGATGCACGCCAACTTTAGAACTCTTGTTAAAATTTTGCTGAAAAATGCACGAAATCTGACAGGGATGCCCAATCAAACTCAGGTATAACGGATTAAATTGAGGCTGTAAACCTAAAATGATTCATTTTGGTGCATAAGCTTTTATATTGAATATTTTATGGCGTTATTTTAGTGCGTGATGCAAAGAGTGGCCATTTCAACTATTTTTATGATGCGAAAAGACATACAATACGCGCATTCTAGTGGAGCGCAGATTCATGAAGTCCCCCAAAGTCGGTTTTGTATCTTTAGGTTGTCCTAAGGCATTGGTAGATTCTGAACGAATTTTAACTCAGTTAAAGACTGAAGGTTATGATGTCGCATCGGATTATGACGGTGCTGATTTAGTAGTAGTAAATACCTGTGGTTTTATTGAATCTGCAGTACAAGAGTCTTTAGATGCCATCGGTGAAGCGATGAGCGCGAATGGTCGTGTAATCGTAACAGGTTGTCTAGGAAAAGACGAAGATAAAATTCGCCAAATGCACCCGAACGTCCTGAAAGTGACAGGTGCAGCGGCCTATGAAGAAGTGATGGATGCGGTACATGAATATGTTCCTGAGCCGCCAAAACACAATCCATTTATTGATCTGGTACCTGAGCAGGGTATTCGTTTAACCCCTAAACATTATGCATACCTGAAAATATCGGAAGGCTGTAACCACCGTTGTACCTTCTGCATCATTCCAAGTATGCGTGGTGATCTGGTTTCCCGTCCAGTCGGTTCTGTGCTTGAAGAAGCTGCAGCACTGAAACGTTCAGGTGTCAAAGAAGTACTCGTAATCTCCCAAGATACTTCTGCTTATGGCGTTGACACCAAATACAAACTGGACTTCTGGAACGGCCAGCCAGTTAAAACCAAATTCTATGACATGTGTGAAGCACTGGGTCAATTGGGCATCTGGGTGCGTCTGCACTATGTTTATCCATATCCACACGTAGATGCCGTAATCGATTTGATGGCGCAAGGCAAAATCCTGCCTTATCTGGATATTCCATTCCAGCATGCCAGCCCAAGAATCCTGAAGCTGATGAAACGACCTGCTCACAGTGAAAATACACTGGAGCGTTTAAAAGTTTGGCGTGAGAAATGTCCTGACCTAGTCATCCGTTCTACATTTGTGGTGGGTTTCCCGGGCGAAACGGAAGAAGATTTCCAGATGCTTCTGGACTGGCTGAAAGAAGCACAGCTAGATCGTGTGGGCTGTTTTACTTATTCACCAGTTGAAGGTGCGACAGCGAATGATCTTCCAGACCATGTGCCGGAAGAGATCAAGCAAGAACGTTATGAACGTTTCATGCAGGTTCAGCAGGAAATTTCAGCAGCGAAGCTACAAAAACGTATTGGCCAGAAAATGACTGTGCTAGTCGATGATCTAGAAGAAGAATTCCCGGTTGCTGTAGCACGCTCATATGCGGATGCGCCTGAAATTGATGGTAATGTTTTTGTTGAAGATATCGACAAAAGTGTGATTAAGGCAGGGGATTTGCTTGAAGTCGAAATCACTGATGCAGATGAATATGATTTATTTGCTAAGCTGATCTCAATCAAGTCTGCTTAAGATTTTGAATTAAAAAAATTTATATTAAATAATTTGGAGTTTTATGATGTTGGATTCTAAAAAGCCACGATTTGGTCGCATCCTGCTAAAGCTATCTGGTGAAGCACTGGCAGGGAACAAAGACATGGGTATCGATGCACAAGTGCTCGATCAGATGTCACTTTCTATTGCGCATCTCGTGGGTTTGGGTGTACAAGTCGGTATCGTCGTGGGCGGTGGTAACCTGTACCGTGGTAGCCAGTTGCAAAAAGATGGTCTGGTAGGTCGTGTAACCGGTGACCAGATGGGTATGCTGGCAACTGTCATGAACGGTCTGGCATTACGTGATGCTTTGGTACGCCGTAATATCAAAACCCGTTTGATGTCTGCATTACCGATTGGTGCAGTGGTTGAATCTTATTCTAGCCGTGATGCGATTCGTCATCTGACTCAAGGTGAAGTGTGCGTATTTGTAGCGGGTACAGGTAATCCGTTCTTTACTACGGATACAGCAGCATGCTTGCGTGGTATCGAGATTGAATCTGACCTGATCCTGAAAGCTACTAAGGTTGATGGTGTTTATAACAAAGATCCAAGCAAATACGAAGATGCCGTGAAATACGACACATTGACATTTGATCAGGTGTTGGACGAGAAGTTGGGCGTCATGGATTTAACTGCGATCTGCTTATGTCGTGACCACAATGTGCCACTTCAAGTATTTGACATGAACAAATCTGGCGCATTGCTTTCAGTGGTGATGGGTGAAAAAGAAGGAACTCACGTCACCAATTAATGACGTGAGCTACAAAGCCCTTTATACTACCTCCTAATTTAGTAAATACATCTTTTAAGAATTAAGTAAGGAAGATCATATGATTAACGATCTTAAAAAAGACGCAGAAGAGCGTATGAACAAGTCTCTTGACTCGTTAGAACATGGTTTCGCTAAAGTTCGTACCGGACGTGCGCATCCATCAATTTTGAACGGCGTCATGGTTCCTTACTACGGCTCTGATGTGCCATTGAATCAGGTTGCAAACGTAGGCGTGGAAGATTCACGTACATTGCTGGTTCAACCATTCGAACGTTCAATGGTTGCTGCGATTGATAAGGCGATCCGTGAGTCTGATCTTGGTTTGAACCCGATTACTGCTGATGCGATCCGTGTACCGATGGCTGCACTAACTGAAGAAACCCGTCGTGACATGCAGAAAGTTGCACGTAACGAAGCTGAAAATGCCAAAGTTGCGATCCGTAACATCCGTCGTGATGTATTGGGTGACATCAAAGCATTGTTGAAAGAAAAAGAAATTTCTGAAGATGACGAACGTCGTGCGTCTGACGAAATTCAGAAAATCACAGACAAATTTGTTGCTGAAGTTGACAAGCGCTTGGCTGCGAAAGAAGCTGAATTGATGAAGGTCTAATTCATCAATGACCGCTTCTGAAGAAAATTCCCGTCTTCCAAAACATGTTGCCATCATCATGGATGGCAACAATCGTTTTGCCAAAAAAAATCAGATGCAGAAAGGCGATGGACACCGTGAAGGAAAAACGGTTCTAGACCCGATTGTTGAACATTGTAGAAAAAGAAATATCCAGGCTTTAACGGTCTTTGCATTCTCCAGCGAAAACTGGAACCGTCCCCAATATGAGGTCGACCTGCTCATGAAGTTGTTGGAAGACACGATTCATGAACAGTTGCCACGTATGCAAAAATTTAATATTGCTTTACGTTTTATTGGTGATCGGTCGCGTTTATCTCCTGAACTGCAAGCATTGATGTTGCAAGCAGAACAAAGGACTGCTAATTTCGATAGTATGACGCTTACCATTGCAATCAGCTATGGTGGAATGTGGGACATGGCACAAGCTGCAAAGCAGATTGCTGCGGATGTTTTAACAAATAAATTAGATCTTGAAGCAATTGATACTGATGTGTTCGGTCAATATGTCAGTTTGAGTGACTTGCCGCCTGTTGATCTGCTGATTCGTACCGGTGGAGATTTCCGCCTGTCCAATTTCCTGCTCTGGCAGGCAGCATATGCAGAGCTGTATTTTACTGAGACCTTATGGCCAGAATTTACCGTAGAGGAATTCGATGACGCACTTGCTGTATTTGGCGGGCGCGAACGTCGTTTCGGTAAAACATCAGAGCAGATTCTTCAAGAAAGACTTGAGAATTAATACACATGTTTGAGCGGATTATAACCGCATTGGTGCTGGTTGCGGTCGTACTGAGCTGTATGTTTGCGACCAAATCACAATATCCAATGTTCGCATTGATGGTTGTGGCTGCCGGGGTGGCAGGCTATGAGTGGTTTAAACTCATGCCGCGAAAATGTAAAAATGTAATCAAGCCAGTGGCGTGGGGCTATGGTCTACTGACTGCAGCCTTATCTGCACTGGCTTTATACTATTGGGATGTGGCCTTATTATTGTGGTCGGCCTCTATCCTGACTTGGTTGCTAAGTATCTACTGGGTTAAAACCTATCCTGATTATGATGGCTGGTACAATGTCAGCTTGCATGGCATCGGGATTGTACTGGTTTCTGCTGCTGTTACAGCAATCTTCTCGGTTTGGCTAAACTCCCCATGGTGGTTGATGTACCTGTTCCTGCTGGTATGGGGTGCAGACAGTGGCGCTTACTTTGTTGGACGCAAGTTCGGCAAGAAAAAACTCGCACCAAATGTCAGCCCAAACAAGTCGGTAGAAGGTCTCTATGGCGGTATTCTTACCTCCATGCTCATCGTGGTTGCCGTCGCTTCACTTTATCTGGATATGACTTGGCCAGAGCTATGTCTATTCCTGATTCTTTCTGTTATTACCGTGTTTAGTTCAGTGCTAGGTGACTTGTTTGAATCCATGATTAAGCGTCGTGCTGGAATCAAGGATTCGGGCCGTATTTTGCCGGGTCATGGTGGTGTACTAGATCGTATTGATTCTTTGCTTGCTGCAGCTCCTATCTTTGCAACAGGCATATATGTTTTAAAACTTATTGGCGTAGATTTATAAATGTCACAAGCTGTTTGTATACTGGGTGCTACAGGTTCAATTGGTCAAAGTACTTTAAAAATTTTGCAGCAACATCCTGAAGCTTACTCGGTTTTCGCTGTGACAGCGCAAAGTCGTATTACTGAGCTGGCAGAAATCTGTCAGCAGTACCGTCCTAAAGTGGCTGTAGTGCCTGCAAATAAAGTCGATGAACTTTCTCAGCTGCTACAAGTGCAGGGCTTATCAGATATCGAAATTCTTCAGAACGAAGCAGGCTTAATTTCAGTTGCAGAGCATGCGGATGTTGATATCGTAATGGCAGCAATTGTCGGGGCGGCAGGCCTGCTTCCTACCTTGGCTGCAGTCAAAGCGGGTAAGCGTGTCCTATTGGCCAATAAAGAAGCCTTGGTCATGTCCGGCGACATCATGATGCAAGCCGCGCGAGATTATGGTGCATTATTATTGCCTGTCGACTCTGAACATAATGCAATTTTCCAGTGCCTGCCTCAAAACTACTTTGATGCCGAACGTAATGGTCAACCTAAGCTCGGTGTTCATCAGATTTTACTGACTGCTTCTGGCGGTCCATTCCTGAACCATTCGCTTGAACAATTGCATGATGTGACACCTGCTCAAGCCTGCAAACATCCTAACTGGTCAATGGGGCAAAAGATTTCCGTAGATTCCGCTACTTTAATGAATAAAGGGCTGGAACTTATCGAAGCGTGTCATTTGTTTGCAGTTCAAGAACAATTTGTTACAGTTGTTGTGCATCCACAGAGTATTATTCATTCCATGGTGCAATATGTGGACGGGTCGACATTGGCACAAATGGGTAACCCGGATATGGGCACGCCAATTGCACATGCTTTGGCATGGCCACAACGGATCAGTACCCATATCCCGGCTCTGGATTTGTTTAAGCATTCACAACTGAATTTTCAGGAACCGGATGTGGTTCGTTTTCCGGCACTGAAATTAGCGCGTCAAGCCATGAAGAGTGGTGGAATTGCGCCTACAATTTTGAATGCGGCCAATGAAATTGCAGTTGCTGCATTTTTAAATCAGCAAATCAGATTTACCCAAATTCCTCAGGTGGTTGAAACTGTCCTGAACCAGATGAACAATCAACCAGCACACGATCTGGATACTATCCTGCATGCAGATCACACAGCACGAGGTTTATCACAGCAATATGTTGTGAATAAAGGAAGTTAAGACATGAACGCCTTGTTTATTATTGCAGCCGCAATCCTATTACTCGGTCCCTTAATTGCGATTCACGAGTTTGGTCACTACATTGTGGCACGTAAACTGGGCGTTAAAGTACTGGTCTATTCCATTGGTTTTGGACCAACCCTTCTAAAGTGGACTTCCAAAAAATCCGGTATCCAATATCAGCTTTCAGCTTTGCCTTTGGGTGGTTATGTCAAAATGCTGGACGAGCGTGAAGGCAGTGTGGCAGAAGAAGACTTGCCTAAAGCCTTTAACCGTCAGCATCCCTGGAAACGTATTGCCATCGTTGCTGCGGGTCCTCTCATTAACCTGCTTTTAGCTGTTGTCCTGTTTTGGGTACTTTTTTTACCTGCACAGGAACAGCTGAATACTCGTGTAGGTAAGGTCTTACCAAACACACCTGCAGCCGCGGTACAGATGCAGCCGGGCGACAAGATTGTCGCTGTAGATGGTACACAAGTCGAAACTTGGGAAAAACTGAGTTATGCCTTGGTGGATCGTGTGGGTGAAACTGGTGTGGTTTCGATTCAGGCAGATCGTGCGGGTGAAAACAAGATATTCCAGTTACCAATTCAAGACTTTCTTAAAGATCAAAGTCAGTCACCCCTTGATACACTAGGTTTCTTGCCATATCGTCCGGAAATTCCGGCTGTGGTGAGCAAACTGAGTGAAGATGGTGCAGCCATTCGTCAGGGTCTTAAAGAAGGTGACAAGATTCTGGCGATTGATGGTGTACAGATGAAAGACTGGTTCGATGTGGTACAAGTGGTACAGGCATCACCAGAAAAATTACTTAAGATAGATGTATTACGTGGTAATCAGGTCGTGCATCTTCAGGTCATGCCGCAAGGCAAACGTGACAATATGGGGAATGTAACCGGTATGCTCGGAGTTCAAAGCGATCCGGGCAAGGTGACAATTCCTGCTGAATATAAACAGACTATTCACTATACGCCTGTTGAGGCGATGGTGATGGCCTTTGACAAGACAGCACATCTGTCTTCAATGATTCTGAACTCGATCGTCAAAATGGTACGTGGTCTGATTGGTCTGGATAATCTTTCAGGCCCGATTACCATTGCCAAAGTGGCGGGACAAAGCGCGGAAATGGGTTGGGAAACTTTTATTTCCTTTATGGCGCTAATGAGTGTAAGTTTAGGGATATTAAACTTATTGCCAATCCCAATGCTTGATGGCGGACACCTGGTTTATTATTTTATCGAATTAATTCGTGGTAAACCTGTTTCTGAACAAATACAATTGATTGGATTAAAAATTGGTATGGTACTGCTCGGCAGTATGATGCTTTTGGCATTATTTAATGACTTTATGCGTTTATAATAACGTAAATGGAATAATTAACAGCGGAAAAGACTGGCATGCAGCACACACATTTATTTATGCCTTTGGCACTCGTTAGTGCAATGGCAGTAGCACAACAAGTATATGCGGCAGAAGACTTCATTGTACAAGATATAAAATTTGATGGATTGGTACGTTTAACTCCAGAAAATGTGTACGGCTTGGTGCCAATCAACAGTGGTGACCGGGTGAATGATCCGATCATTGCCAATGCGATTCGTAGCCTGTATGCATCTGGACTATTTGATGACATCAAAGCCGTTCAACAGGGCAATACCTTGGTATTCCAGGTCGTAGAACGTCCGGTAATTTCGAAAATTGAGCTGAAAGGCAATAAGCTGATTCCAAAGGAAGCGCTGGAAGAAGGCCTGAAAAAAATGGGTCTGGCTGAAGGTGAGGTACTGAAGAAATCTGCACTGCAAACAGTCGAAACCGAGCTGGAACAGCAATATATGCAGCAAGGTCGTTATGATGCCGATATTACGGTAACAACGACACCGCGACCAAATAACCGCGTTGAAGTGCTGATTGATTTTGTTGAAGGTAAAGCCGCTAAAGTTTTTGATATCAATATTATCGGCAATACTGTCTTTAAAGAATCAGATATCAAGCAGGCTTTCGCTGTTAAAGAAAGTGGCTGGAGCTCGGTCATTTCGCGTAATGACCGTTATGCACGTGAAAAAATGGCTGCGAGTTTGGAAGCTTTACGTGCGATGTATCTGAACCGCGGTTACATCAACTTCAATATTACCAATTCAAGTCTGAATCTGAGTGAAGATAAAAAGAATGTCTTTATTGAAGTTTCAGTGAATGAAGGCGAACAGTTTAAGTTTGGACAAACCAAATTCCTAGGCGATGCGCTTTATAAACCTGAAGAGCTACAAGCTTTGCAGTTGTATAAAGAAGGTGATACCTATTCTCAGGAACGAGTGAATGCGGTCAAGCAGCTATTGCTACGTAAATATGGTAATGCTGGTTATTATTATGCTGAAGTAAATGTTGTACCTCAAATTAATAATGAAACTAAACAGGTTGACCTGAACTACTATATTAATCCGGGTCAACAAGTGACTGTACGTCGGATCAACTTCACAGGTAATTCTAAAACTGCCGATGAAGTATTGCGTCGCGAAATGCGCCAGATGGAAAGTGCGCTGGCAAGCAATGAGAAGATTGACCTGTCTAAAGTACGTTTAGAACGTACTGGTTTCTTTAAAACAGTTGATATCAAACCTGTTCGTATTCCAGGATCACCGGATCAAATTGATTTGAATGTGGCAGTTGAAGAGCAGCATTCAGGTACTAGTACTCTAGCTGTTGGTTTCTCACAAAGCGGTGGTGTAACGTTCCAGGCTGGATTAAGTCAGACTAACTTCCTGGGTACAGGGAACAGCGTTTCGATTGACCTGTCACGTTCCGAAACTCAAGATTATTATAACTTGAGTGTAATGGATCCGTACTTCACGATTGATGGTGTACGTCGCGGTTATAATCTTTACTACCGTAAAACAAAGCTAGATGATAATTACAACGTAAATAATTATGTTACAGACAGTTTTGGTGGTGGTATTAATTTTGGTTATCCAATTGATGAGAATCAGAGTGTAAGCTTAGGTTTAAATATCGATAATACTGAGGTAACTACGGGTAATGGTGTTTCTACTTATGTTCGTGATTACTTATTAGCAAATGATGGTAAAACAATAGGCCAAAGTCCTTATTGTATTGATGATGCTAACCCTTGTGCTACAGAACCAAAAGCAGATCGTTTCCAAGGTGAATTTTTAACCTATAACCTAAACTTAGGATGGTCTTATAATACTTTAAACCGTCCAATGTTCCCGACGACAGGTATGTCACATCGTGTCAATGCAGAAATTGCCTTGCCAGGTAGCGATGTGGAGTATCAAAAACTGACTTATGATGCGCAGGCTTTCTTCCCGTTAGGCAAAGATTTTGTTCTACGTGGTTATGGCCGTTTAGGCTATGGTAATGACCTACCTTTCTATAAGAACTTCTATGCCGGTGGTTATGGTTCTGTGCGTGGTTATGAAAATAGTACTTTAGGTCCAAAGTATGACAGTGTATATGCTGAAAATTCAGGCTTGAGTAATTTTGATCCAGAAGAAGTGGGCGGTAATGCCTTGGTTCAGTTTGGTACTGAATTAGTTCTTCCTGTTCCATTTAAGGGGGATTGGGCGCGTCAGGTTCGTCCAGTTCTTTTTGCTGAAGGTGCTCAAGTATTTGATACAAAATGTGATGTTTCACAATCTGCTGAGCTGCGCCAATATTGTAAGGATAACTTTGATTTCGATGCAGGCAATATGCGTTATAGCGTAGGTGCTGGTTTCACCTGGATTACCATGATTGGTCCATTATCACTGAGCTATGCATACCCGTTGAATGATAAAGACGGTGATGAAACTCAAAATGTTCAGTTCGAAATTGGGCGTACTTTCTAAGAAGATTTTGATCTTAAATACAAATTTTGCTCATGAAGCCATCAGGTTTTGTGAGCAAAATTTTTTGAATGGGTAAAAACATGAAAAAAATGATGATGGCAATGGGTATTGCTTTAGCGGGTTTAACTTCATTGTCACATGCCGATGATTACGGAATCGTTGATCTGGAAAAAGTGGTACAAAACAGTACTTATTTAAAGCAGCAAAATGCCACTCTGGAAAATGATATTAAGCCGCAAACTGCACAGATTGCACAGTTTCAAAAAGACCTTACTGCAATCAAGCAAAAAGGTCAGGCTGCAAAAACACAGGCAGAACGTGAAAAAATAGCCAAAGAATTTGAAGGCAAAGCGACTCAACTGGCAGGTGTGCAGCAACAGGTACAGGCAACCGTGCAAACGCGCATGCAAAGTGTGAATAAAGCTTTTGAAGGAAATCTGAAGCGTGCTGCTGAACAATTGCGCCAAGAAAACAAGCTAGATGTGGTTTTAAATAAAAATTCCGTACTTGCTTATGACGCGAAGTATGATTTAACTGATAAAATGATTCAAAAGGTTAATGCAATTAAATAATCGATGAATCATCAAAAACTTCAGTTAGCTGACCTCGCTCGTCTTGTCCAAGGTGAGTATGTAGGTCAGGCAGATTTATGTTTGAGAGGTTTGGCAAGTCTTGAAAATGCAACCTCTCATGACCTTGCATTTGTCAATGCAGATAAATATCTGGAACAGGCAGCTCAGAGTAAGGCGGGCGCTTTAATTGTGACTGCTGAATTAAAAGAGCAGCTAACTTCCCAGCAGAACTTCATTGTCGTAGCCAATCCTTATCTGGCTTTTGCAATTCTGACTCACGTTTTTGAGAAAAAACATACGACTCAGGGAATTGAAAGTACCGCACAAATTCATCCATCTGCCATCATTGCTGACAGTGCCTATATTGGCCACTATGCCGTTATTGGTGAGAATTGTGTGGTGGGTGAAAATACGATTATCCAGTCACACGTTCAGATCGACGACCAGGTTGAAATTGGTCGGGACTGTTTTATTGATGCACATGTGACTTTAACAGGTGCTACAAAAATCGGTAATCGTGTTCGGATCCATGCCAATACCGTAATTGGTAGTGAAGGTTTTGGGTTTGCACCTTATCAAGGGAAATGGCATCGAATTGCCCAGTTGGGTTCAGTCTGTATTGCAGATGATGTCCGGATCGGTTCAAACTGTAGTATTGACCGAGGTGCACTGGATGACACAATTCTGGAGCAAGGTGTCATTATTGATAATCTTGTGCAAATTGCCCATAACGTCAAGATTGGTGAAAACACTGCGATCGCAGCCAAATGCGGGATTGCTGGTAGTACCACGATTGGCAAAAACTGTATTCTCGCGGGGGCCTGTGGGGTAGCAGGACACCTACATATCACCGATAATGTGACCTTGACAGGAATGTCAATGGTGACAAATAACATTACTGAAGAAGGTACTTATTCTTCAGGCATGGGATTGTTGCCAAATCAGCAATGGAAACGCACAGTGGTTCGCTTAAGACAATTAGCAGATGTGCCATTGACCCAGTTGGTGAAACGATTGGATCATATGCAATCTCAAATTGAGTCCATTGAATCAACATTTAAGTTGCGTAAATAATTATGATGACAGAGTCGAATTTGCCTACATTCACGAAGCCTGAATTGCCAATGAATATTCAAAAGATTCGTGAATATTTGCCCCATCGCTATCCATTTCTGCTGGTAGATCGCGTCGTCGATATTACTGAAAATGGTATTGTTGGTTATAAAAACGTCTCAATTAATGAAGAGTTTCTGCAAGGCCATTTTCCGAACTATCCAATCATGCCAGGCGTATTGATTGTAGAGGCATTAGCACAGATCTCAGGTATCCTTGGTTTTGTCATGAATAATGAAACTCCAAAAGAAGGTTCATTATTCCTTTTTGCTGGCGCTGAGAAGGTTCGATTTAAAAAACAAGTGGTTGCTGGTGACCAATTAGTACTTAAATCTGAATTAGTGATGCAAAAACGTGGCATTTATAAATATAATTGCATTGCCACAGTAGATGGCATTGTCGCAACAACCGCGGAAATTATGGTTTCCCATCTGAAAGTCGAGCAGGCATGAGCAATAATCCCCTAATTCATCCAACTGCCATCATTGACGCATCTGCAGTAATTGCTGCAGATGTACAGATTGGCCCTTACTGTATTATTGGGCCAAATGTCACGATTGGTGCTGGTACCAAACTGCATTCACATGTCGTGGTGGGTGGTTTCACACGTATTGGTGAACATAATGAAATTTTTCAGTTCGCCAGTGTCGGTGAAGTCTGCCAGGATCTGAAATATGCAGGCGAGGAAACCTGGCTGGAAATTGGTGATTATAACAAGATTCGTGAACACTGCAGTCTGCACCGTGGTACGGTGCAAGACAAAGGTATTACCAAGATTGGCAGTCATAACCTGTTAATGGTAAATACCCATATTGCACATGACTGTATGGTTGGTGATCATAATATTTTCGCAAATAATGTCGGTGTGGCGGGTCACGTACACGTAGGCGATTATGTCGTGATTGGTGGTAACTCAGGTATTCACCAGTTCTGTAAAATTGACTCTTACAGCATGATTGGGGGCGCTTCACTGATTCTGAAAGATGTTCCTGCCTATGTGATGGTATCGGGTAATCCGGCACATGCATTTGCCATGAATGTGGAAGGCATGCGTCGTAAAGGCTGGTCAAAAGACGTGATTAACGGTTTACGTGAATCCTTTAAGCTGATTTACAAATCTGGCTTAACGACTCAGGAAGCCATCGAGAAAATCCGTAACGAGATTCTTCCAGAAGTTTCTGAAGCACAACGTCTGATTGATTCACTCGAACAATCAAAGCGTGGCATTGTGCGCTAAGCTAAAGAAATGAAAGTAGAATTAAAAAAAGACACCTTCGTGGTGTCTTTTTTTATGGACTTTTTATTTACTTCAAAAATTTAACTTCTTCAGCTTTCGGATAATTCTTGAGTAGTTTCGCTTTATATTGTGAAGCAAGAGTAGCGTTCTTTTCTACATCCTTACTAATATTATAAAGCTGATAAAGAGCAGTAGAGGCTTTTGCAGAATTCGGATAGCGGTCAACCACGATCAGATAATTCTTCTTTGCTTCATTAAAATTCGGTGGGTCAATGGACAGGTTAAACTCAGCTAACCAGAAGTGAGCATTGCTGATATAGACGCTATTCGGATTATTCTTGATGAAATTTTGCATGGGCGCAATGGCTTTAGCTGCACCACCATTTTTATAGGCATCTAGTGCAATGGTATAAGCCGCTTTTTCCTGCTCACTCGGCTGTTGCGTTGTGGATGCCTGATGAGTGGTAGCTGGAGCATTAGAGCTTAAACTGGGAGAAATATCCTGTTGGTTATCCTCCGTGGAGGTATCTTCAGCAGGTTCAATTTTTTGCTGCAATAGTTCCAGACGTTGATCTAGATCGGCATAGCGGTTGGTTAATTCGCTCTTTAATCTCTCGATCTCATTTTCTTGTTCTTCGATTTTTCCACGTAAACTGCGTAGATCATTTTCAAGCTGCTGGTTTTTTTGCATAAGCTGCCAGCTGGTATTGGTCTGAGGTGCATCTGCGCCTGTAGCAATGGCAGATTGAGTGCTGATATTATTTGATTGAGCACCTTGGCTGAGTCCACGTGATTCGATAGGAATCGCAGCAAAAAGAGAGGTTGTACAGAGTGCAGTGAGGGCACACAATACCTGTTTCTTAAACATCATATAAGTTCCATGATTCTTGGCGAGATTATGTATCCGCAGCTCATTTATTCTAAAAGAGATAACCCGTTTATAGCTTCACATTTAAAACGGCATTTTTAGAAATTGCAACAAGGTTTTACAAAGATCATGTGAATTTCGATATTCATGAATTAATTGTGAAGAATATTAAAAAATCAGCATCTTGGGGCATATTGTTTTTAAAATAATCAAACGGATAGCTTATGCCGAAAATTTGAAATACAGCCCTTGCAACTTCAATAAAAATCTCTATACTCTGTTCCTGTAATGGTAGCCCTGCCGGTTACTTCGCAATTGTACTCTATGAACCCCGCCAGGACCGGAAGGTAGCAACGGTAGTAGATCTATGATGTGCCGGAGCTTTGCTGGTAGGGTTGCCACCAGATTTATAATTATAAAATTTCTCTATATTATTTTTTTATTTTTCAATCTTAATTTCTATTGTTTTCTATTCCTTTTAATCTTTACTTTCAATCTTCTATTCACAGCTGCTTTCGTGGATGCCATATTGTTTGGAATATAGAAATTCAATCTTTTGAATAGACTATCTTAATTTGAGCTTTTGAAAGCTTTTTGTTGTTCGGGATTAATTGTAAATTAAGGGAAACTATTTAAGTTAAGCAGGATGGCAAAGAGGAAAATAAAAAAATAGCCTAAGCATATTTTTCACAAATACAAAAGAATTAATCTTCGGCTTTGCGGCTAATCGCTTTCATGATCGCATCCATTTCAAAACCACGATACATTAGAAAACGGATCTGTTTGGCTTTAAGTTTTGGGTCTTTCGTCACTTCTGGACCATATTTTCTAAGCTTCAGTTCATAAGCCTGTTGTACCCAGTCCGTTTCTTTCAGTTCTTCACTGATCAGGGCAGTATCAATTTTTTTGCTTTTCAGCTTCATTTTAATCTGATTGGGACCTTTGCCTTTACGCTTTTGGCTCGATAACATGATTTCAGCGACACGTTGATCACTTTGATAGTTTTCTCTAGATAGTTCCTCAACCAAAGTGACCACTTCATTACGATCTTCTGCATAAAGCGCCAGTTTCTCAATGAGTTCAGCTTTGGAGTATTCTTTACGAGTTAGTACAGCAAAGGCATAAGAACGCAAACGGGTGCCGGTTAGACCGGGTTTCTTCTGCTCTTTATCGGAGTTACCAAATAAGCTGTCTTCCGGATCAAATTCTGGCAAAGTCTGTGGCTCAACAGGTGCAGGAGTGACTGAGTCTTCAGCATCACCAAACTGCTGTTTAATCGCGTCATAGTCCAAAAGTTTGCTGAATTTTGCGTCTGACATATTGATCTCGATAAAAATATCTATTCCATAATAACAAAAACGCCCCGTAGGGCGCTCTGTTATGACGTTCAAGGATTATGCATCCAGAAAGTCTGCTGGTTCTTCTTCGTCTTTATCTTCGACTACTTTGCCTGTAGTAAGCAGTTGCTCACGGATCAGTTTTTCAATAGTATCCGCCAGCTCTTTGTGTTCTTCCAGATAACGGATGGTATTGTTCTTACCTTGGCCAATCTTGTCGCCTTGATATGAATACCATGCACCCGCTTTCTGAACAATTTCTTGCTGTACTGCAAGGTCAATCAGTTCACCAAGATGGTTAACACCTTTACCATACAGAATCTGGAACAGAGCTTCTCTGAATGGAGGTGCCATTTTATTTTTCACAACTTTGACTTTGGTTTCAGAACCTACAATCTCATCGCCTTCTTTTACCTGACCGATACGGCGAATATCCAGACGTACCGAAGCGTAGAATTTAAGTGCATTACCACCAGTAGTCGTTTCTGGGCTACCGAACATTACACCAATCTTCATACGGATCTGGTTAATGAAGATCACCATACAGTTTGAACGCTTGGCATTACCGGTAATTTTACGCAGTGCCTGGCTCATCAAACGTGCTTGCAGACCCATATGTGAGTCACCCATTTCGCCTTCAATCTCTGCGCGAGGGGTCAAGGCAGCAACAGAGTCGACTACGATCAGGTCAATCGCACCAGAACGCACCAGCATGTCAGCGATTTCAAGTGCCTGTTCACCGTTGTCTGGCTGAGAAACCAGCAGGTTATCAATATCTACACCGAGTTTACGGGCATATTGAGGATCAAGCGCGTGCTCGGCATCGATGAATGCACATGTACCGCCAGCTTTTTGACATTCAGCAATCGCTTGCAATGTCATTGTGGTCTTACCTGAAGATTCAGGACCATAAATCTCGATAATACGGCCTTTCGGTAAACCACCAATACCGAGTGCGATATCAAGCGTTAAAGAACCTGTAGATACAGCTTCAACTGCTTGCACGGTATTGTCACCAAGACGCATCACTGTGTTTTTACCAAACTGTTTTTCAATCTGGCTTAAGGCAGCGTTGAGCGCCTTGTTTTTATTCTCATCCATCTTACAACCTCAATACGATGTCACAAACTTAGTACTCAAGTGGATGTCTTACATTAGAGCTTCGTTCCACAGGAATATAGTGACAGAAATTTCCCTTGTGTTCTATAAAATCCAGCAGTGTTACGACACATGCTGACGCTTGAATTTAATCATCATTATATGACCAATGTTGATCAAAGTTCTGACTATTTTCATTCTTGAATCGACTGATGTCTCGACGATCTTTTTTGCTTGGCCGATGATCGGGACGCGCTAGATTATGCAACTTTCTTTGTGATGCAATCAATTCCCGGCGAGCGATACTGACTTCAGTTTCTTCATACAGTTTCTGTGCCACAGGTGCAGGACCACGAACATCAGAAAGTTCTTTTACAACTACGGTTTTTTTGTCGATACCTTGCTGAATCGTCAACTCCATACCCACACGGACTTCGCGAGATACTTTTACACGCTCACCATTATGATGGACTTTACCGCCCTCAATAGCATTCTTGGCAATGGAACGGGTTTTAAAAAAACGTGCCGCCCACAGCCATTTATCTATACGCATGCCTACCGCATCTTCGGGTAAAGACGATTTACGCATATTGCTTGTTTACCTCAGACTGATTTAAATGAGTGATTAAATCTGTTAATTGGTGCAGCATCGGGTAATTGCAAGTCTGGCGTGCAACTTTACTGGAAGAAGGTTGCTGGATGCAGAACAGGTTCTGGATGCCATAAGCCTTGGCGCCATTCAGGACTTTTTCGGTATCATCAATAAAATAGACCTGCTCAGGATCAAAGGGGTGCAAAGCATTCAGACCTTGCCAGAATTCTACAAATTCCTTGGCATGTCCAATGCTTTCCGAGCTGACAATGACATTGAAATAATCTTTGAGATTCAGATGATCCAGTTTGAAGGCGAGTCCTGCACAGTCGGCATTGGTGGCAAGCCAGATCGGATAGCCATTATTTTTAAGATAATCGAGTAATTCGAGGCAATAAGGGCGTAAGCTAACTTTATCTTTATGCTCAATTTGCATGGCCAGAACATCGACTTCGACTTTAGCCGTCCAGAAGCGAGAAGAGTACCAGTTTAGGGTATGATTATGTTGCTGATAGAATGCATAAAGCGTTTCGCGGCTCTGTTCCAGACTACAGCCATGTGTTTCAGCATAACGGACCGGTAATAACTCGTTCCAGATGAAATCATCGTAGGCAAGATCAAGTAAAGTTCCGTCCATATCAAAAATGACAGGCGGTTTTTCTGAGCAATTCGACATATAAGGTTTTCTATGTTTAAAGCGACAATAGCACCACAAGATCCGATGATTTTGCAGTTTGTGCCCATTTTGACACAGGCCTGTGAAATTTTGCGAGAAGAATATCAGCGTTATTGTTCAGGTGCTGCGTTTGATATTGTCAAGAAAAGTGATGATTCTCCTGTGACCCAGGCAGACTATCGGGTGAATAGTTATTTAACCCAAGCTTTAGCGGAAATCTCAGAATTGCCTTTATTGTCAGAAGAGGGGCAGCAGGATCAGCGTCATGCCTGGACAGACTTCTGGTTGCTTGATCCTCTGGATGGCACCAAAGAGTTTTTGCATCAGCGCCCAGAATTCACTATTAACTTGAGTCTGGTCAGAGGCAGTCTGACTACCTTTGCGATTCTGGCGGTTCCTGCGCAGCAGCTAATTTATTTCTGTCCTGAAGAAGGCTTGCCGATTAAATACGATATTCAGAATCAGGCATGGTTTGGCTATGAGTCAGCTACCGATCATCAGGATGTCTTTGTCGGTCTGAGTCAGAGCAGTCAGCAGAAGCCAAAATATATCGAGTATCTGCAAAGTCTGGCTAAACTTAGCGCGTACACCGAGTTCAAGGCAGGAAGTGCCTATAAATTCTGCATGATCCTTGAAGACCGGGTAGATATTTATCCTCGTTTCCATCCAACCTCTGAGTGGGATACCAGTGCCGGTCAATGCATGCTCGAGCGGATTGGCGGAGGGTTGGTTGATCTGGAAGGTCGGCCATTCATCTACAACCAGCGCAAGACCTTACTGAATGGCGGATTTATCGCCTATAAGAATGAAGCTATGAAAATACTAGCCTTACAGGCACTGGCGGACATGCAAGACAATGATTGAGCTCATAGCCGTTCATGGTATAGTGAGGAAGATTCCGTTGATAGATCAGTTGGCAAGATTGTGGCATTAAAACTGCTTCCACCAAGTATGCTCAGTGCAATAGATTTATTGCCTGATACCAAGACACCTGTGACTCTGTTTACGCGGCATTCTCTGCGTGAAGATGTCGCTGGTCAGGGACTGGCAGGGTATGATTTGCAGTTGACGCCGCAAGGACGTGATCTGGCGCAGGAATGGGGCGCTTATCTGGTCAATCAGACAGATCGGCATATCCAGCATTGTATATCGAGTCCGATTCAGCGCTGCGTAGATACCGCAGCATTGATGATCGAGGGGGCAGATGCAACGGATAAAGCACCGCATACCCATAAGATTGAAATCGTGGAACAGGGTTTGCTAGTTGAGCCAGGCAGCTTTGTACTGGATATTCAAAAAGCAGGGCCATATTTCAAAAAGCAGGGGGCATTGGGCTTTATTAATAGCTTCGTCAATAATGCCTTGCCCGGAATGAAACATCCAATTAATGGCGTAGTGGATGTACTGGAATTGATTTATAACACTCATCCGAAAACGCCGTATGGACTCAGTCTGGCGGTCAGTCATGACACCATTCTGGCAGCGATGATTGCAGTGATGTCTGGGCATCAGGAAGTCAGCCGTGAAGACTGGCCGAAAATGATGGAAGGTCTGTTTGTCTGGTTTGAAGGTGATGTATTTGAGGAATCTAAACTAAAATGGATCTGGCGGGGCAAAGTGCATGAGCTGGATATTTCCCAATTTCAGAATACCGAATTAAAGGTCAATAAATAATTCAAAGGCTCAATCATTTAGGTTGAGCTTTTTACATTTATCGTATGAAAGTGAAATAGAGTAATGATGAAATATCACTATGCTGATATTTAAACCAATTTTGGAAGCATAGGAGTTATCATGAAAATAATCACAATTTTAAGTCTGGTCGTTATGCTGGGATTAACTGCCTGTCAGCGTGATACAGACAATGCGCAGCAAGATCAGACCACAACACCTCATTCTATGGATAAGGATGAATAGTTTATTCTGTTTTTGTCTAAGTAAAAGATTTCTATGACTAGAATTGGGAATAATCTGGTATTCGTCATTCTTTATTGTTGATTTGGTATTAAATTTCAGGCACAAAAAAAGCCCTAAAAGGGCTTCTTTTGATTTGCGATTAGTTAGAAGCTAATGCTTTAACTTGCGCGTTCAAACGGCTCTTATGACGAGCTGCTTTATTTTTATGGATGATACCTTTGTCAGCCATACGGTCGATTACTGGAACAGCTTTTTTGTAAGCTTCAGTAGCAACAGCATAGTCGCCAGCAGCAATAGCAGCTACTGTACGTTTAAGATATGTACGAACCATAGAACGCAAGCTTGCGTTGTGTTTGCGTGCTTTAACGTTTTGACGAGCACGTTTTTTTGCTTGAGCAGAGTTTGCCACTCGTGCACTCCTTGAAATAGATTGGTCTGGGCGGGCTGAAACTCAACTGAAAACCACATCAGAAGAACTATCACCAGCCCGTAAACAAGTGCCATATTTTGAGGAAACTATGGGCTTAAGTCAAGTCTTGACATGCTTTGACAACATTTTAGTTGCAGAAAAATTCTAAAGAAAACGTTAGATTAGTATCTAAGCAGGGAGATCGTACAAAAAATGACTAAAACCATTACATATCCTATCGTGATTGGCGCTACAGGCTTGGTCGGAAAGACTTTGGTACAACAGCTGGTAAATGAACCTAGTTGTAAGCGTATTAGCGTCATCGTGCGTAAACATCAACCAGAATTTGAACAGTGGCACAAGGTCAAGCAGGTGGTCGTTGAGGATTTCTTAATGCTCAATGATCAGGATGTCAGTGGCCATACTCATGCCTTTAGCTGTCTGGGTACCACGCTAAAGAAAGCCGGCTCCAAAGAAGCTTTTTATAATACCGATTACACCATCAACGCCCATTTTGCCGAACTGGTGCAGCAAACGGATGCTCATTATCTGTTGATTAGTGCGATGGGTGCCAATTCAAAATCCAGACTGTTCTATAACCGGGTAAAGGGTGAATTAGAGGATTATATCCAGACCTTGTCTCTGGAGCGTATCAGCTTATTCCGACCTTCTTTGTTGATTGGTGAGCGAGATCATCAGCGTTTACTGGAAGATGCGGCACAGAACCTGTTTGACAAGTTTTCGCATTTCATCCCCGATTCTTTTAAATACAAGCCAGTGACAGCAGAGCAGGTGGCTCATACTATGGTATATGCAGCACTGAATCAGACTGTGAAATTTGAAATTTATGATAATTTAGCCATACAAAAAATGAAATGAGGGTAAAAAATCGTGTCCAGCGTACCATTTGTAACTTGTGACCTGCTTGATGACAATCCGGATAAAGACCTGCAGGTAGTCACCCCATGCCTAGATGGCAAATTCTTTAGAAGCTATGGTGCACGTAAAAGCTTTGGCGGCCAGATTGTGACCGTAAAATGCTTTGAAGATAACTCTCGCGTAAAAGAGTTATTGGCGACAGATGGTTCCGGCAAGGTTCTGGTTGTAGATGGTGGTGCTTCGATGCGCTGTGCATTGATGGGTGACCTGATTGCTGAATCTGCGGTGAAAAACCACTGGAATGGTGTGATTATCTACGGCTGTGTCCGTGATGTCGATGCGATTGCTGAGCTTGATCTTGGTGTACATGCTTTAGCTTCTATTCCTCAAAAGAGCAACCGTAAGGGGATTGGTGAGGTAGATGTGCCGCTTTATTTTGGTGGCGTGACCTTTAAATCAGGCGAGTATGTCTATGCTGATAACAACGGCATTGTCCTGTCCAAAGAGCAACTGGTGGACTAATTCCGGTTATTGAAAATATACAAAAACAAGCTATACCGTGGAAGTCAGGCAGTTTAGATTGCTGCTTTCACGGTTTGAAAATAATAAAGAGGACAGACGATATGTTAGGCCATCAGATTAAAGTAGCACAGGCATTGGCATCCGCATTTCTGGAAGGTGGACGTGGTACGACCGGGACACCATTTCCGAATCAGCCTGAAAAGCCTCTCAAGCTTTATGAATATGAAGGATCACCATTTTGTCGTCGTGTTCGTGAGGTGATGACTTTACTGAACCTCGATTATGAAGTGTATCCATGCCCACGAGGCGGTAAACGCTTTCGTCCCGAAGTGAAACAGCAAGGTGGCAAACTTCAATTTCCATTTTTAGTAGATGAAAATACCGGAGATAAGCTATACGAATCTCAAGATATTATTCATCACCTGTTTAAGCATTATGGCAAGACAGGTAAGACTCCAGCCAAATATTCAAATTATCCAAAAGTGCCGGTTGCTGCCATTGCAGGTACGATGGTGAATGGTCTACGTGGTGGCATGGCTAAACCGTTGTCGAAGAATAGCCCTGCGCCTGAACAGCTTCTTGAGCTGTGGGGCTTTGAAGCCAGTCCATATACCCGTATTGTCCGTGGCGTATTGTCTGAACTGGAAATCCCTTACATCTATCATAATGTGGCAAAAGAACGTTGGCAGGATCAAGGTCTGGCAAAACTGCGTTTAAAACCGGGGAAATATGAACCTTTACCGGGTGGTAAGCGTGAACAGGTCTTAAAAGTAATGGGAGATAATATTCAGGTTCCTTATCTCGTTGACCCAAATACCAATACAAAGATGTTTGAGTCCAAAGATATTGTGGAGTATTTGAAGCAGCAATACGGTTCTGAGAAGAAAAGCAGAAAATAAACTGCTCCTAATATTTGGAAGATAAAAAATTGCCATCTGAAAATAGATGGCATTTTTATGGTTTATAAATTTGAATTTTCCAAGAACAAGAACTCTGCTTTCAAAATTATTCATACTTAGAGCTACTCACAATAAAGTTAAAAAAACTCATGATTTTTCTTCTTTTTTTGTTTATATTTTAATTTCAATGGGGTAATAAGAATAACGATAAGGGGTGTGCTTATGACAGCACAAGACGCCGTACTACCGGTACCTGTATTAATTGTTGAAGACGAATATGTCATTCAGTGCCGTTTAAAAAATATTTTGAAGGATCTGGGATATAGTGATGAGGTATTGCTGTTCGCCAATAATGTCAGGGAAGCCGAATATCTTCTGCAACAAGAACCGTTCTGTTTAGCACTGATTGATCTTGGACTGCCAGATGGAAATGGCATTTCCATTATTGAAAAAATACATGAGCTCGGTTCACAAACCTTAATACTAGTGGTATCTGCCTGGAGCACTCAGGATAGCTTGTTAAAAGCAATTAAGGCGGGAGCAACCGGTTATGTACTCAAGGAACGCGATGATACAGAAGTGAGTCTCGCAATTCGTAGTATTTTGCGTGGCGGTGCACCCATTGATCCTTTTATTGCACGGGAAATTCTCAAGCAGATTTCCAGTTCAGAGCCATCTTCCTCTTTGGAGCAGATCGTACTTGATCCTGAACAGGAAAGCTTGACTCAACGGGAAAAAGAAATTCTTTCATTGGTGGCACAGGGACTCAGCAATCGTGAAATTGCTGATGAACTCTGCGTGTCACGTTATACCGTAGAGAGTCATATCAAGCATATTTACCGCAAGCTCTCTGTCAGCAAGCGAACCAAAGCAGTCAGCACAGCACGGCATTTAGGTATTCTTTAGTGCAAACGCTATCTATTAGCAAGATGGTTGGACAAAGATTAAGGCTCTTCGCTCTATTAATGATAGGGAGCTGGCTGAGCCTATTCTCTTGCATCAGCTTGGCACAGAATAATTTTCAGATTAACGAGCTTTGTCAGGTGAACATTGAACAGCAACAAAAAGTTCAAGTCCCAAGTCATCTCGAAATTCCGGATGCGGGCTGGCAACCTGTAACATTGCCGGATAACTGGAAAAATAACTGGCCGAAATATAATGGGGGTGCCTGGTATAAAATTCGCTGGGGCTGGTCTTGTCAGGACAATATACGTCTCGCTGAACCCATTGTTTTTGGTATTGATTATCTGAACTCTGCTGGAGCTGTTTTCCTGAATGATGATCTGCTGTGGTCGGATCAAAACCTGCAAGAGCCTTTGTCTAAAAGCTGGAATGTACCACGTTACTGGATTTTGCCCATTGCGGGCTTGAAGCAGACAGACAATGAACTGCTGATTTATGTACGAGGCTATAGTTTCCAGGGTGCAGGGCTTGGCAGAATTGAATTTCACAACATCATGGCCAATGACCAGCATTACTCAAAAAAGATCTGGGATCGCCGTACGCTCTTTCAGATCAATATGATTCTATCCGGTACGATTGGAGTCATTAGCCTGATTATCTGGCTATTCCGACGTTCAGAAACCACTTTTGGCTGGCTGGCGTTGAGTTCATTATTGTGGATTCTGTTTATCTCCAATGTATTAACCACAGAGAATTTTCCTTTTCCCTCCAGTATATGGGCCGGTAAAGCCAATCTGATTTTCTTTATCCTCTATATGCACTGTTTTTGTCTGTATCTAATTCGGTTCTTGAAGCAGAAATTTCAGCGTTTGGAGCGGGGACTTATCGGGGTGACTGCTTTATTCAGTCTATTCATCATAGCCAGTTCTTTAGATCATTTAGAAGCAGTGCTAAGTGTTGCTTTTGTCTGCTATGTGCTGCTTTATATTAGTTGTGTCATCTATGTTAGCTACTGGGCAATTAAAACTCGAAATGGCGAATATCTGTTTCTGATGCTTTGTCTGTGGGGAATTTTGCTGTGTGTCATTATAGATCTGATCATTCTGGGTCAAACGGCGGTTAGTGAATTCTCACCTTTATCACCTTATACATCACCGATTATTATCCTGTTTGTCGTGCTAATTATGGGGACACGACTGAATCGTAATATTAAAAAAATCGAAAAATTTAATACGCAGCTGGAATCCAAAGTACGGCAAGTCAGTGCAGATCTAAATAAAAGCCTGAGTGATCAGCATAAGCTGGAACTGGATAATGTGCGTTTGCAGGAACGGATTAATCTGTCACATGAACTGCATGATGGACTAGGTGGCTCGATTGTGCGTTCCATGATTCTGGTGGATCAAAGTACCGAAAACATTTCCAATCGACAGTTTTTATCTATGCTGAAGCTGCTTAGGGATGACCTGCGTCAAATCATCGATAGCGGTTCTTCTATTGACAATAAAGTGCCTGAAACGCCAGTGATCTGGATTGCGCCAGTACGTTACCGATTTACTCAATTGCTGGAAGAAATGGATATCGCCGTAGAATGGTCATTTCCTAAAGTCTGGCAGCGTGAACCTACGGCTTTACAATGTCTGACCCTGATCCGTGTGGTAGAAGAAAGCTTGACCAATATTATCAAGCATAGTCAGGCCACAAAAGTGAGTGTGAGTATGGAATATACACAACCACATCAACTGACTTTAAAAATTCAGGACAATGGTATCGGTTTTAATCCGGAGATGGTGCAGAAAAATGGCATGAGCATTGGTATGCGCAGTATGAAAATGCGTATTGAACGCATGGGTGGAATGCTGGATATTCAGTCTGCGAAAGGCGATACTTGCGTACACGTGGTGATGGAACTCTATCAGCCTTAATCATCTCAAAATTATACATACATAAAAAAGAAGGATCATATGATCCTCTTTTTTTATAGATTTAAAATGACCGAGATATAAAAACTTACTCTTCTTCAGCCGGTGGCACTAGCATCAGTACAGAATCATTCAATAGCTCAGCAACATCCTCCAGTATATCTTCGTCAGCGAAATCTTCATCCAATAAGACACGCGCACCATCAGCAATCTGCTTCAGTTTTGAAGTAAATGCTTCTGAAATACAGATTCTTTCACCATTGGCCCAGAACAAGGTTTCACCGTCTTCTTCTGTATAGAGCAGGCGTGAAGCGGGTTCAAGCATCAGGCTATAGCCCTGATCAAGTGCTTCTTCCAGATCACCTGTGCCAATTTCTTCAGCCTCCGGAATATTCTCTTCATATTTTGGTTCTGACATCAGGCTCATGATGGCGTCTTCAAGCACATTGGAGTTATGCAACTGCTCCATAATTTTGCCTTTCAGATATTCAAGTTCATTGCCTGTGACTTCACCCGCAGCACTAATTTGATCACGAATAATGTCAGTCAATGGATTGCGTAAGACTTCATTTTCCGAAAATTTATCGCCTACACGGTCCATCATGTCACTGACATTTGGCATACGGAAACCAAAAGAGAAAGTCAGACAGTCATCTTCTGCTACGCCGTAATGAGACAGACCGGGTGGAACATACAGCAAATCACCGGGTGCAAGAACTTCATCAAAATGCACATCCATTTCTGGCAATAATTTTAATGGCTGTCCCGGTACAAGTTCGGTCTCGGCATCACACATTTGCCCCAGTTGCCAGCGGCGATGACCATAGCCTTGAACCAGAAAAACATCATAAAAGTCGAAATGTTGACCGACTGAACCACCTTGAGGCGCATAAGACACCATGATGTCATCACGACGCCATTGAGGGATAAAAGCAAACTTTTTCCAGAGTTCAGATAGGTCGAACGAATAGTGATCCACAGCCTGAACCAGCAAAGTCCAGAGCTTAGGCATCTTCTGGAAGTCAGCTTTTAATAAAGGGGATGTCTTGACCGACCACTGATTTGGATCACGATCTTTCTGCTTGATCAGACGTGCAGTGACATTTTCTTCAAGTGCTAGCTCCATGACATCATCAGGCTCTAGCAGGCCTGCGATTTCAGGCATGGCATTACGTACCAGCAGCGGTTTTTTTTGCCAGTATTCGGCAAGGAATTGTTCAGCGGTAATACCGCCTAAAACGTCTAGAGGTAGGGACATGAATAAAGCCTAAAATAAAGGAGATTAAGGAACTAAAATCTTTAGCTCACGCAGAATATTACATAGCTGAATCATCGGCATACCCATCAGGGTAGTTTGATCCTGACCGATCATGGTTTCAAACAGACTAATCCCAAGGCTTTCACATTTAAAACTACCGGCACAATGCAGCGGCTGTTCGATCTCTACATAACGCTCAATTTCCGCTCGAGACAGTTTGCGGAATTTGACTTTATAATGTTCTACCAGCGTACGTTCAAAACCGGTAGATTTCTGCTGAACGCTGAGAGCCGTACTGAAATACACAATCTTGTCCGAATTGGCCTGCAGCTGGCGAATGGCCTTTTCTATTGTTAAAGGCTTACCCATAAAGATATCTGGTGCGCCTTCACGCCAGGCTACCTGATCAGAACCGATCACAATCGCATCAGGATGTTGCTCAGCGACATGACGAGCTTTTTCAAAAGCCAGGCGTTTGGCTAATTCGTCCGCATGATTTTCACCTTGGGGTGATTCATCTATGTCCGGGACGACCGATACGTAATCAAGGCGTAAACGATTCATCAGTTCTTTACGGGTCTGGCTTGAAGAAGCCAAGATGATTTTTGCGGTATTCATTAGACAGCGTATTCTTCTAAAATATGGAGAGGAACATAAGCGAGGACAGCTTTGTGACAGGCTTGCAGCTTGATCGGTGGTGCTTGTCCAGCTTCATAAGCTTCTACCCAGCGTGTGACGCAGATACACCAGAAATCACCAGGTTGCAGTCCAGGAAATCCCAGTTCTGGTAACGGTGTAATCAGGTCATTGCCCACTTTCTGGGAAAAATTCAGAAATTCAGAAGTCATCTGTGCACAGACAGTGTGCTGTCCCAGATCGGTAGGTGCGGTATGACAAAAGCCATTACGGAAATATCCAGTAATGGGATCAAAACAACAGCTCGCCAAAGGCTCGCCCAGAACATTAAGACGGTTAAGATTAGGATCAGGATGTATCGACATAGGTACTGAATCTGGAAGAAGCTTTTTTCTATCATAACAAAACTTTGGCATTCATAATGTTTTCTGCAAAAGATGCTAACCTTTTTCTGCATAATCATTTAAAATCGCCTCGTTTTTAATATCTATAAAGAGAGCTCTACAATGAACTTTCAGCGTATGACTGACCTTGACCTGACGGGTAAACGTGTTCTGATCCGTGAAGATTTAAATGTACCGGTTAAAAATGGTGTAATCACTAGCGATGCGCGTCTACGTGCTGCATTACCAACAATTAAAGCTGCAGTAGAAAAGGGCGCGGCTGTCATGGTGTATTCACACCTTGGTCGTCCAGTTGAAGGTGAGCCGAAGGCTGAACAGTCTCTTGCACCTGTAGCAGCTTATCTGACAGAAGCATTGGGTCAGGAAGTAAAACTTTTCACAGACTATCTGGACGGTGTTGAAGTTCAGCCGGGTCAAGTGGTTTTACTGGAAAACTGCCGTTTCAACGTAGGTGAAAAGAAAAACAATCCTGAACTTGCAGCAAAATATGCAGCACTTTGTGACGTATTCGTGATGGATGCATTTGGTACTGCACACCGTGCAGAAGCATCAACTGAAGGTGTCGCTCGTTTAGCTAAAGTAGCAGCAGCAGGTCCTTTATTGGCAGCTGAGCTAGATGCTCTTGGCCGTGCATTGAAAACGCCTGAAAAACCAATGGTTGCGATCGTTGCGGGTTCTAAAGTTTCTACCAAGCTTGATGTTTTGACTTCATTGTCTGATATCTGTGATCAATTGATCGTCGGTGGTGGTATTGCAAATACGTTCCTTGCAGCTGCTGGCTACAATGTGGGTAAATCATTGTGTGAAAATGACCTGATCGATACAGCGAAAGCCATTGCAGCAAAAGTTTCAGTTCCACTTCCAACTGATGTTGTGGTTGCTGATGCCTCTGAAATCAACTTTGATGACTTCCTGGGTTCATTGGCTGCGGCTAAAGCGACTGTGAAGAAAGTTGAAGACGTTGCTGACAATGACATGATCCTTGACGTTGGTCCAGAAACTGCAAAAGCATTTGCTGAAATCCTGAAAACGTCTAAAACAATTCTTTGGAATGGTCCAGTCGGCGTATTCGAAGTAGATCAGTTCGGTGAAGGTACTAAAGCACTGTCTTTAGCAATTGCTGAATCTGAAGGCTTCTCGATTGCTGGTGGTGGCGATACTTTAGCTGCAATCGACAAATACGAAGTTGCTGACAAAATTGGCTACATCTCGACTGGTGGCGGTGCATTCCTTGAATTCGTTGAAGGCAAAACACTTCCTGCAGTTGCGGTATTATTAGAACGTGCTTAATCGCATGTCCTAATGTAAAAAGCTGGCTTGATGCCAGCTTTTTTATTTTTATCGCTTATTTATTCCAGATCTGTTCATCACTGATTCATTAAAGTGCAATAAAGCTGTCATAAGATGCAGACAATAGAGTATGGAGATGAGATCTTTTGATGAAACAGCACCTCACTTTAGCTGCATTGCTGGCAGCATCTTTTATTTTTACTGCCTGTACCCAGCAGGAAAATACACCAGCCGAGGACGTAGAAAATACAACAGCTGTAAATGAAGAGTTCATTAGTCCGGAACAGCAGGCCGCAATTGATGCAATTGATAAACCGGTTCTGGATGAAAAAAATACAGATGTTCCAGCTGAAATTGCCAATGCACCTGCAGATGCTGCGACTGTAGATCAATCTGTATCAGGCGCTTCCGAGCCTATGACACCATAACTCAGACTATGCAAGTAAAAATCCCTGCTTTTGCAGGGATTTTTTATAAAATATTGTATTTTTTGGCTGTATTGCAATAGTTGAACATGTAGAATATGGCCCATTACCTGGGAGGATATTATGGCTCTTATTTCGATGCGCCAGCTCTTGGATCACGCCGGCGAACATGCTTACGGCGTACCAGCGTTTAACGTAAACAACTTAGAACAAATGCGCGCAATCATGCTCGCAGCAGATGCAACGAATTCACCTGTAATCGTGCAGGCATCTGCAGGTGCTCGCAAATATGCAGGTGCACCATTCTTACGTCACCTTATCTTGGCTGCAGTTGAAGAATGGCCACATATTCCAGTGGTAATGCACCAGGATCATGGTACTAGCCCTGACGTATGTCAACGTTCAATCCAGTTAGGCTTTACTTCAGTCATGATGGACGGCTCACTGGGTGAAGATGGTAAAACACCAACTTCATACGAATACAATGTTGATGTGACTCGCCGTACTGTACAAATGGCACACGCATGTGGCGTTTCAGTAGAAGGTGAGATCGGCTGTCTGGGTAGCCTTGAAACAGGTATGGCAGGCGAAGAAGATGGTGTAGGCGCTGAAGGCGTACTTGACCATTCTCAACTGCTAACTTCAGTTGAAGAAGCTCGTCAATTCGTTGCAGATACCAATGTTGACGCATTAGCCATTGCTGTGGGTACTTCTCACGGTGCATACAAGTTTACTCGTCCACCTACAGGCGATATTCTTGCAATTGACCGCATTAAAGAAATTCATGAAGCACTGCCAAATACTCACCTTGTAATGCACGGTTCAAGCTCTGTGCCACAAGAATGGCTGGCTGTGATTAATCAGTATGGCGGCGACATCAAAGAAACTTATGGTGTTCCTGTTGAGCAACTGGTTGAAGCGATCAAACACGGTGTTCGTAAAATCAACATCGATACTGACTTGCGTTTAGCGTCTACAGGTGCAATGCGCCGTATGATGGCTGAAAAACCAAGCGAATTCGATCCGCGTAAATTCTTCAGCGCAACTGTAGATGCAATGAAGCAAATCTGTATCGACCGTTACGAAGCATTTGGTACTGCAGGTAATGCAGACAAGATTCGTCCAATCTCTTTAGAGAAAATGGTTGAGCGTTATAAATAATTCCTTGTGAATAATTTATAAGAAGAGCCCACAGCGAATGTGGGCTTTTTTATATATAAATAAAGATGAAGAATAAGAGCAGCATATGGAACTGATTTTTATTGCAGCATTATGTAGTGTTGCAGTCTCGATACTCTTAAAAATTGCTAAAAATAGAGGCTTGAGCCCCATCCACATGATTAGCTGGAATTATGTTACAGCCAGCGTATTGTGTTTTTTCTGGTTCAAGCCAGACATCCAGCATATTTCCATGAGTCAGACTCCATGGCTACTGATTCTGGCGCTTGGCGTTTTATTACCGAGTGTCTTCCTGTTTCTGGCCAAGTCATTACAAACAGCAGGGATCTTAAAAACTGAAATTGCCCAGCGATTATCGGTTGTACTATCACTGGCCGCTGCTTATTTCATTTTTCAGGAACAATTTAACCAGCTCAAGATGCTGGGTATTGTCTTAGGCATAAGTTCCGTACTGTGCATTCTATTCTCACACCGTCAGGCATCAGAAAGCTCCAGGCAGGGAATGTTTTTTCTGGGTCTGGTGTGGTTTGGTTATGCACTGATTGATGTCTTGTTGAAATATACCACCAGCCTTGGTCTACAATTTGCTGTGGCACTGAACTTGATGTTTATCTGCGCCATGATTCTGTCGATGATCTATCTGCTGCTGCAATATCGTCATCTGGGTTCTGGCAAGGATATTGGTTTCGGTCTGTTATTGGGTGCGTTGAACTTTGCCAATATTGCTTTTTACGTCAAAGCACACATGATGCTCAAAGATACGCCAGCGATTGTATTTGCGGGCATGAATATTCTGGTGGTGATTTTTGGTGTGATTGCAGGATTGCTCATCTTTAAAGAACGACTCAAACCTGCAAGTGTGATCGGGTTGATTCTAGGTGTGATTAGTGTTGTTTGCCTAGCATATGCAATGTCTGTTTAACATAGGAAGATGCAAATTCAAGCGGATAACGTAACAGGTCTTCTTTTTCAGCCCGTCCAAGCAATAAGCCTGCCTGTTTGCAGTCTGGACAATGCGGATAACGATGCTGGGCATTAGCATAGTGATGTAAATAGATCTTATCGCAGTGTTTGCATTCGAATTTTAAAGAGCTGGATGGTAAAACAGACATGGGTACCTCTAATTGTTATTCTAGTTGGATGTTTGGAGAATAAAGCAAAAATTAGGCCCAAATTGACAAGAAAAGGGGCACTAGACCCCTTTTATAACATAAAATGCTTACAGTTTGGTGAAAATATCTTCAGCTTGCAGACGGGATTTCGGTAATTTGGCATTGAAATCATTTTCACTGCGATAACCTAAAGTAAGCAGTACTGATGGAATCAGGCCCTGTTCAGCTAACTGTAATTCCTCACTCAGAATGTCTTCATCAAAACCACCGATCGGAGTGGCATCAATCCCTTCACTTCCTGCAGCTAATAGAATTTGTCCCAGCGCGATAAAGGTCTGGTTTTCTGCCCAGCGCTGAATATCACCTTTTTCATTACGATAATAATGTACATAGCCGGTACGGGTATTCTTTTGACCTTCTTTGGCGCTCTCATCTTTAAAACGACCACTGAGATCATCACGATTTAACAGATTGTCCAGATGTAACTCGTCAATATCGGCTTTGGTACAAAATAAAATGGTATGTGAAGAGTCCAGCACTTTGGGAGCATTGTAGGCATAAGTTCCAACTAGTGCTTTGGCAATACGCTGTTTAGCGGCATCATTGTCGGCAATAAAAAAATGCCAAGGCTGAATGTTAATCGAAGATGGCGTCAGGCGTAAGATTTCTAATAAACGTTCAAATTGTTCTGCTGGAACCTTCTTGTTAGGGTCATAAGCTTTAGTGGTATAACGGGTTTGAGCGATCTTGAGTAAATCCATTGATGGACTCCAATCTTTTGATAAGGCGTTTAGAAATATGCTTTAGGCATCTAGATTTTTCTGATCAAAAGATTATTACAATAAAAACATCATCGGCAAAGTTTATATTTATATAATCTTGAGTGAAATTTTATGAAAAACTAAGAGTTAAATCAGATAAAAAGCAAGCTTTTGTATATTGGCAGTTTCTGGTAACAGGAGTTTAATAAGAACTTCAGGCAATAGCATGCAAGATAGGTGGGCCGATGCAATATACCAATTACTTTAAACGTAAATTAAAGACGCAGCAGCAAATTGGCTTGTGGGTCGGACTGGCTGACGCGTATGGAACAGAAATTGCGGCAAATGCGGGCTATGACTGGCTCTTGATTGATGGTGAGCATGCCCCAAGCGATTTAAGAACAACGCTCTCTCAATTACAGAGTATCGCTGCTTATCCATCTCAAGCTGTAGTACGCCCACCAATCGGCAGTGTACAACTGATCAAGCAGTTACTCGATATTGGCGCACAGACCTTATTGATTCCTATGGTAGAAACTGTGGAGCAGGCCGAATTAATGGTCAAAGCAGTCCGTTATCCACCGGAAGGAATTCGTGGTGTGGGTGCTGCGCTGGCACGTGCGACACGCTGGAACAGTATCCCGAATTATTATCAGACTGCTCATGAAAATATCTGTTTGTTAATTCAGATTGAATCGGTGACAGGTCTGGAAAATCTGGATGAAATCCTCAAGATTGAGGGGATTGATGGTGTATTTATTGGGGCGGTAGATCTTTCAGCGACTATGGGTTATCAGGGGAATCCGAACCATCCTGAAGTACAAAAAGCAGTAGTAGACGCTATTCAGCGGATTCGTGCATCAGGTAAGGCTGCTGGGATTTTATCGACTCAGCATGAAGCTACCCAGAAATATCTGGCGCTTGGAACTGAGTTCGTTGCAGTAGGGGTTGATACCAGTGTTCTGATGAATTCGCTTCGTGAACTTTTGGCGAAATATAAACCTGATGCTGAAGTCATCAAGTCAGAAGGCGGTTATTGATTATAAAAATATCAGAGAGTCGTAAATTGTGGTTTCTCAATATTGATTACTTACATAGAAGATATTTTATAAAAGCTCTGATTTGTCAGAGCTTTTTTATTTACTTTAGCTATAGTAGTTTAAAAAATAAGATGGGTGGGATTGTAAAATGAAACCAGAAGAAATTGATATATTTTTTGAGCAGCAAAAACAGATCCATGAGCAAAAAAACAACAACGTTATCATTTAGGGCAACGTATCTTATTCGTCTTTAATGCTGACTTATACATTGCTTAGTGGATATCTGGCAGTTTTAAACTTTCTTGATTCAGGTGATTTGATCTCTGGCTTTAGTATCATGATGTTGATCGGTTTGTTTTATATGTTGAAATACTTCTTTACTGGACATTCAGATAGGCGAAAAAGCATCTGAAAAATACTACTCTTGACATATGTCATTACAATGTAATTTTGCTATTTGGTCAAAAAAGAGTTATAAGATAATTACTTTAAAGCGAATACTGTTTTCGCTGGTTTATTTTTAGCTGATTGTGATACACGAAAGACAGGTTTTCCTGTTAAAAAAACTCTAGCAAACCCAGAAATAAGATTTATTTTTAGTCTATAGCTCTCCTTGTTTAATCACAAAAAGCTCATATTATGAGTGAATATTTTGAAAAATTTAAATACATGGTCTATCGCGACCGCCATTAATGGTTGTGAAATTCAAGTCAAAGTTGTACCAATGCAACGTCAGCAAAATACCATCAATGGTATGATTATGGTCAATGTGGGCAAGATGATTGAACTTGAAAATGGTGAACAATATCCATTTAATCTGGATGGTAAAAGTTTCTATACTGGTTTTAACCAGTTATACCGTTTAAGTTAAATAAAATATAAAAAGCAACTACTCGCAGTTGCTTTTTTTATGGGTAATACCAGATTTTTAGCTGAATGTTATGAATATCAATATCCGAGCTGCCCAGCTCTAAAATCTCAGCATAATCAGCTTTCCAATCTCCTAAAACAATTCTTTTTTTACCATTTACATCATGGATTGCAGCGCGGTGAGTATGTCCGTGAATTAGCACATCTGCTTCTTTGAGTGCTGCTTCTACCGCAGATGGGTTTACATCCATAACCTCATAGCTTTTCAATTGCTGTGCTTCATGGCTTTTCTTGCGGAAACCGTTGGCGAGTCTGGCTCGAAAGCTAAGAGGCATTTTTCTTAAAAAGCCTAAAATCCAGGGATGACGGATGACTTTTCTGAAACGTTGATAGGACACATCATCGGTACAGAGTGCATCGCCATGTTCGATCCGGTATCGGATCGAACCGATATTTAAACTGGTCATTTCAGGTAAAAGCTGTCCGGAAAATTGATCCAGAAAATCTTGGCCTAAGGCAAAGTCACGGTTACCGACGAGAAAATAGATTTGATTGCCGGCTTGATTAAACTGTTTTAAAGCACTGACGATTTCATCCAGCCAGGGAGCAGTGTAGTCATCTCCAATCCAGGCATTGAACCAGTCGCCCAAAATATACAGTTGGGTATTTTTATGCTGATAAGCTGCCAATAAATCTAAAAACCCCCGAACGAGTCGAGGGTGATCAGGTGACAAATGTAAATCTGAGATAAACAGATAGGTCACGAATCTTTTCCTTATTTTTTAATCCCTCCCGACCTCCCTTTGCAAAAGTGAGGAGAAAAACCATCTTTAAAAATGGTGGTTCCCTCCTTTATTAAAGGAGGGTTAGGGAGAATTTAAAATTACTCAGAAATGATTTTTGCAGATTCGATCACAACGTTCTCTAAAGGAACGTCAGCGTGGTAGCCACGGTTGCCAGTGCGAACGCCTTTGATTGCATCAACAACGTCCATGCCTTCAACTACTTTACCAAATACGGCATAACCCCAACCTTGTGCAGTTTTACCAGTGTGGTTAAGGAAAGAGTTGTTTTTCACGTTAATGAAGAACTGAGCAGAAGCAGAGTGAGGTGCTTGAGTACGTGCCATTGCAATGGTGCCTACATCGTTGCTTAAACCGTTGTCAGCTTCGTTTTCAATCGCATCACGTGTTGCTTTTTCTTTGAAGTTTTCATCCATGCCGCCGCCCTGGATCATGAAACCATCAATAACGCGGTGGAAAATTACGCCGTCATAAAAACCGTCACGTACATATTGCAAGAAGTTAGCTACTGTTTTAGGTGCTTTTTCAGCGTTTAATTCAAGAACAATACGACCTTTATTGGTGTTTAATTCGACTTGAGGAAAACTCATTGTGTAATCTCCTAATCATGGACTAATGCCATGGTTTTTTCTGAATGAAGGAAGCATAAGCAAACTACAATCGACAAGGCAAGCAAAAACATAATTTTCTTTGTTAAAAACATAAAAATCGTATCTTATTTATGCATTGATTTACAAAGTCATTTCTTCTAGATCATGCGTCTTCATAAAGCTTGTCTGACCCTAAGAGCATGCACTGATCTGCTGGCTCAGTCAAAAGCGGATATTTTACGATTTGGTAAGCTATTGTATTTTCCAATTTGAAAATGAACGAATTGAAATCAAATACCTAAGTTAACGGTTGAGAGATCATTCACCTATAGTTAAACTAAAGAACCTTTATTTAGTGAATACAGTTAGACCGCGTGAGCTACTGCATATTCATTAATCCCTTTTTAACTTTAGAAGTGAATGATTAATCATGAAGCCAAATGATGTTGTGACGTCTCTGCCCGACAACCCGACCCAAAATAAGAATGCAGTCGATTCAGCGCAGCAGCAGGAACAACAACCAGGCTTAGACTTTGTACGTCAGGTGATTACTGACGATCTAGCAGCTGGCCGTACCCAGCAAGTGGTCACCCGTTTCCCGCCTGAACCAAATGGTTATTTGCATATTGGTCATGTAAAAGCGATCTGCCTGAACTTCGGTATTGCTGAAGAATTTGGTGGCCTGTGTAACCTGCGTTTTGATGATACCAACCCGGATGCAGAAGAGCAGGAATATGTGGATGGAATTGCCAATGATGTAAAATGGCTAGGTTTCCAGTGGAATGGTGAACCACGCTATGCATCAAGTTATTTTGACCAGTTATATGCATGGGCAATTCAACTGATTGAACAGGGCGATGCCTATGTGGATCTGCAAACTCCGGAAGAGATCAAGCTGAACCGCGGTAACTTTGTAGAGCCAGGTAAAAACTCGCCACAACGCGATGCGACTGTGGAAGAAAACCTCGAGCGTTTCGAAAAAATGCGCACTGGTGAATATGCTGAAGGCGAAGCGGTATTGCGTGCCAAGATAGATATGAACTCGCCAAATGTGCATATGCGTGATCCGATCCTGTATCGTATTCTGCATTCTGCGCATCACCAAACTGGCGATAAATGGAAAATTTATCCAATGTACGACTATGCGCATCCATTATCAGATGCGATTGAAGGCATTACGCATTCACTTTGTACACTGGAATTCCAGGATCACCGTCCATTCTACGACTGGGTGGTGGAAAAAGTTAAATCGCCATCAGTTCCACGTCAATACGAATCTAGCCGTCTGAATGTTGATTACACCATCACGTCTAAACGTAAGCTGCGCAAGCTGGTTGAAGGCGGTTATGTTAACGGGTGGGATGATCCACGTATGCCGACTGTTGTCGGTATGCGCCGTCGTGGTTTCACGCCTGAAGGTCTGCGTGATTTCTGTAAGCGTGTAGGAGTATCTAAAGTCGATGGCAGTATCGTTGATGTAGCAATGCTTGAATATTGCATCCGTCAATCTTTAGAAAATACTGCAGCTCGCGGTATGGCAGTATTGAATCCACTGAAAGTGACTTTAACCAATTTGCCAGCGGATATGGATCTGACTCATTCACGTCATCCAAACGTAGATATGGGCGAACGTATTATTCCGCTCACTTCAGAAATCTATATCGACCATAAAGACTTTGAAGAAGAGCCACCTAAAGGCTTCAAACGCCTAATTCCGGGCGGTGAAGTGCGTCTTCGTCATGCTTATGTCATCAAATGTGATGAAGTGATTAAAGATGCGAACGGTGAAGTGGTTGAATTGAAATGCTCAATCGATCCTGAAACTTTAGGTAAAAATCCTGAAGGCCGTAAAGTAAAAGGTGTAGTTCACTGGGTATCTGCAACCAAAGGTATTCCTGCCGAAGTTCGCATTTACGATCGTCTGTTCACTGAATCTGATCCAGAAACTGGGGATGACTTCCTGGCGAATCTGAACCCTGAATCATTGAAAGTGGTTCAAGCAGTTATTGAGCCTGCGCTGGCTGAGGCAAAACCGGAAGATCGTTTCCAGTTTGAACGTGAAGGCTATTTCGTAGCGGATCAATATGATCATTCAAGCGACAAACCAGTGTTCAACCGTATTCTAGATTTGAAAGACAGCTTTAAACCTGGCAAATAATTTAAGCTAAATCCCTAAAAAGCCCAACTCCGGTTGGGCTTTTTCAATCGTGGCAGGAAAGAATGAATGATTGTTCGTGATAAAAGTAATAGCTTTAGTCTGCTGTTTGCATGGCATGGCACAATTTTGCCTAAAGTTCTGCCTGCCTTGGGGCTGGTAATTTTTCTTTCAGGCTTGCTGGTCTATCTGCGTCAGGCGCATTTTTTTAGCTTTCCTGCAGTGCCGGCCATTGGCTTTACCATCTTCGGGGTGATTCTGTCAATTTTTCTCAGCTTTCGTAACACTGCCTGTTATGACCGTTGGTGGGAAGGGCGTAAGCTGTGGGGAGCGCTGATTGCTACCACACGTCATTTATGTCGTGATAGTTACGTGCTTGATGATCAGTCACGTGAAATCCTGTTGTATCGAATGATGCTCTTTACTCATTTATTACGTGACCGTTTGAGACAGCAACAGCAAAGTATTCAGCATTACCAGACCCATACTGGTTTTGAAGTTGCTGCATTTGAACAATTGCCCACGCATATCAATGCATCACAATGGGTACTGGAACAGATCCAGAAAGATTTGGTTTTGCTCTACAAACAAGGCAAGATTACAGACATTATTTATAACAATCTGAATCAGCATACAGTGGCTTTAGGCGATATACAGGCGGGTTGTGACCGGATCCTGTCGACGCCGTTACCCTTTTCTTATTCGGTGCTGTTGCATCGTGCTGTTTATTCTTTCTGCTTTATCCTGCCATTTAGTCTGGAAGCCAGTCTTGGTTTATGGACTCCGATTCTGGTCGGCCTGATTGCCTATATGCTGTTAGGGTTAGATGAGCTGAGTGCAGAACTGGAAGAGCCTTTTGGATTTCAGGATAATGATCTGCCTTTAGACTCTATTGTGAGACTGATCGAACGTGAAACCCTGAGTTCTTTAGGACAAGAATTACCTGAAGCGATTAAAGCTAAAAAAGCTTATTTAACTTAGGTTTAAATCGATTTTATCGACAAGTTAATTATTCAATAAATCAAATGAAAGTCATCTTATTTTTAAATAGCCGTCTTAAAAACTTTAATAGCAAGAAACTAAAACCTTAACGATGTTTTAAATGATTGCCAAGATCTGGGCTATTGTTTTTAACCTGCTCATGTAGCTCACGATATTGCTCTAAACGTTGTTTGGCCTTGTCACGTAGCTTTTTCTTGATATAGAGAGCTAGAGCGAAACAGGTGGTCGTCAAGGTCAGGAAAAGGCTATTCATAAAGCTCATCATGGAGCTGATATAACCGATCGTCGTCAGGCGATTCATCATCTGAATGACTTGTGGGCTGCTTTCTACACCAGTGATTGCCCAGGTACAGAGATGTTCACAATTATTAATAATCAGGTGATAGTTATTTTCATGCATTCTGGAACGCATACGGCGAACGACTTTACGGCCTTTGTATTTTGCTGAGGCATAATACTGGATCTGAATCGGTTTGCCGTTGCTGAATTTCTCAATTGAGGTAATTTCAATTGGATGCTTCTTAAATAAATGTGCAAAACCGGAATAGTGGATGACACGACCACGCCCGGCATAAATCCCGTGATGAGTATAACCGAAATGTTTAACCATAAGATGCGCACCTATGGGAAACCGTTTAGTTCGCTGCATGTAAAGATTAAGCCATTTAATAACAAGTGTATTTTAAACAGCAAGTGTACTGTTTTTTTGTGAATTAATCGATGTTTTAGAACTTAATTCTATCCAGAATTCGTTGTCTAGACAGTCATCCTTAAATTTCTCGAACCTTATAAATGCTGTATGTGAACTGATTGGATAGATCTAAAATTATAATGTTTAAATAGCCTAAGTAAATATGAAAAGTCATTTATCTGCATATTTGAAAAGAAATAAAGATATAGGCACTTAGATTTAGATATAAGGAGTAGGTTCCATCTAATGAAGAGCAAAGAGGGATAGGCAAAAATCCAAATGATAGATATAAAAAAAGCATTGGCGTACGCAAATGCTTTTTATCAAGACCTAAGCTGCTTATTGCAGCGGCAGGTGTTGAAGTTCATTGAGTTCTTTACGGCTATAACCGCGAGAAGCTAGAACTTTTTTGATTCCGATAATGATATCTTCATCAGTTGCTTTAGACAGTGCTTCAAGGAGCTGTTCATTTGTCTTGCAAGAGCAATCATTTTCAACACAAGCAATCTGGTTCTTGTGTTCATTTTGTTGTTCATCTGAAAACAACTTCTGCCAGAAACTCATAGAGCCTTCATACACAACCTAACATAGGGTGAAATATATCCAATTTAATAAATAAAGCAATAGGACCTATGTGATAAAAGCAGCAGTCAGTATTTCAAATTTTCGATTGCAGAAGACATTTTGAACGATATTATTTGATTGAAACAAGATAATTCATGGATAAGTTACTAATTTTATGTATAAAAATGGAGCTAACAAAAGCTCCATTTATGTAACAAAAAAATAAATTGAAACAATATTTTTAGCGTTTTTCCAGCAGTACGCCTGACTCTACATGGTGGGTATAAGGGAACTGGTCGAACAGGGCAAACTTGGTAATTTTATGGGTTTGGGAAAGTTGTTTCAGATTGTCATATAATGTGTCCGGATTGCAAGAAATGTAGATGATTCGTTCAAAGCGCTGTAGCAGTTTCAGTGTTTCATCATCGATCCCTGCACGTGGGGGATCGACGAATACCGTATCGAAGTCATAAGTTGACAGGTCAATATTGGCTTCTTGCAGACGGCGGAAAGTACGTTCACCATTAAAAGCTTGCGTAAATTCTTCAGCAGATAGACGTGCTACCTGAATATTGTCGATACCGTTCTGTTCGATATTCCATTCAGCTGCATAGACAGATGACTTGGCCAATTCAGTCGCCAATGCACGACGGAAGCGGGTGGAGAGTGGCAGGGTAAAGTTACCATTGCCACAATACAGCTCTAAGAGATCTTTATCAGATTGCTGCGCGGCATTACATGCCCATTCCAGCATTTTCTGGCAGACTTGTGCATTCGGCTGGGTGAAGCTACTTTCGATCTGTTTGTACTGATATTTGCGGTCAAATACAGTGAGTTCTTCTACGACAAACTCATCGCTCAAGACAAATTTCTGGCCACGGCTACGACCAATCAGCTTGATCTTCAATTTTTCAGCCAGTGCTTTAGCTGCAGGTTCCCAGCTTTCATCCAGCTTGCGGTGATAGATCAGGGAAACCAGTACTTCACCTTTTAGTGTTGCCAGGAAATGCACTTCAAATAGGCGGTGGCCCAGAGTTGCATCGGCTTTGAAGGCTTCTAGCAATTGCGGCATTAAGTCATTAATACTGCGGTCAGCCACAGGGAACTCATCAATACGGATCACTTTCTTGTTATTGTTCTGATCACGTTCAAACATGGCATAGAACAGGTCATCTTCAGTATGCCAGATCCGGAATTCAGCACGCATGCGATAGTACTGTTCAGGCGACTCAAATACTTCAAGGGCAGGTGGTTGATATTCGGCAAATTGCGCGCTAATGCGTTCAACTTTGGCATCCAGTTGTTGCTGATAAGATGAGGTCATATGCAGTAAAAAATCGCAAATATTTTGAAAGCCAAGATGGTAGCAAAAAATTGCTGTTCTGCCTAAGACTATTCAGGGAAACAGGCTTGAAAAGCAGTTAAAAAAAGGCCAAATCTTCAAAGGGGAGAGATTTGGCCATAAGAGGAAAGGAATTAAAATAATTTAAGTACTAAAGCTGTTTATAGGCCTGACATGGTCATGAGACTGGCATTGCCACCTGCAGCTGCGGTATTGATACTGATTGCACGTTCAATCACGAAACGCTCCACTGGAATCTCATAATTTCCAGAGCTTAAATGTATGATACCTACAATAGCTCCTTGCCGTGTTGAAATGCGTTGCTGTAGATCAAGCAATGCAGAAGTCTCGCCATGATGCAGCACAGCTTCAAATTCACCCGATTCAATATCCTTGATAACTTTAATGGCCTTCACTACACTTGCGGGCATGCTTTGCAGATACTTGAGTATAAAAGTATTGTCTGCGAGTACGGCCGGGCGGCTACCAACCGATAAGATCGCCAGTAACTGTTGCATCTGATCAGCATCATTCGTTGCCAGAGATAATACACTTTCACGTGGCAAGATCATGTACTGGTTTTCTTCACCTGTTGGACCTTGTAGGCTAAAGCTGTGCCCAGTTGTGATTTTAGCCGGAGTGGTTAAGGAAATCGTTGGGAAAGTTTTATATACCCAAGCTTTAAATTCCTGTAGTAATGGATTTTCAAGCGTTGCCTGAGCAGAATTCATCGCATAAGGTTGAGCTAACTTTTTCTCGGATACCTGATGCATTAAACGGTAAATATAAAGTGGACCACCGGCTTTTGGACCAGTGCCGGATAGACCTTCACCACCAAATGGCTGTACCCCAACGACTGCACCGACAATATTACGATTAATATACAGGTTGCCGACATGTGCTTTCGAGATCACAGTCTGCATGGTTTCATCGATCCGGGTATGTAGTCCCATAGTCAGGCCATAACCCTTAGTGTTGATCTGATCTAGCAACTGTGGCAGTTGGCCAGCTTTATAGCTAATCAAATGTAACACCGGACCAAAAACTTCACGTTCCAGATCATTCAGGTTTGGCAGTTCAATTAAAGTAGGCGGAATGAAGGTGCCTTGAGCCAGTTCATAAGCATCCTGATTAAACATCAATTGATGGACTTTATGGCCTTTGCTGCGCATCTGATCAATATGCTTCTGAATGTTCTGCTGGGCTTCGGCATCAATGACCGGACCAATATCAGTTTTGAGCAGAACTGGATTGCCAACACGCAACTGCTGCATGGCACCTTTTAACATATGACGTACAGTGTCCAGATTATCTTCCTGTACACACAATACACGCAGGGCGGAACAACGCTGACCAGCACTATCATAAGCAGAGTTGACCACATCCAGCACCACCTGTTCGGTCAATGCAGATGAATCGACAATCATGGCATTCTGACCACCAGTTTCGGCAATCAGGGTCACACTTTCGCCAAACTGGTTTAACCGTTTGGCTACAGTTTTTTGCAGAATTTTTGCTACTTCGGTAGAGCCGGTAAACATGATGCCTTGAATGCGGGAGTCCTGGCTCAGCTGGGCACCAATGGTTTCACCACGGCCGGGCAACAGTTGCAATACATCTTGTGGAATGCCAGCTTCCCAGAGGATTTGTACAGCTTGGGCAGCAATTAGCGGAGTCTGCTCAGCCGGTTTGGCAATTACCGTATTGCCCGCTACTAATGCTGCAGAAATCTGGCCGGTGAAAATCGCCAGCGGAAAGTTCCAAGGGCTGATACACAGTACGGTGCCCAAAGGCTGGATATGGACATTTTCAGACAGATCTGAAATCTGGCCAGCATAATAACGCAGGAAGTCAATCGCTTCACGTACTTCAGCAATGGCATTGGCATAGGTTTTACCAGCTTCACGCGATAGCAGAACCATCAGGGGCAGCAGGCGTTGCTGCATCAGCTCGGCGGCTTTATTCAGACAGGCGGCACGTTCATTCTTTGGCAGATTGGCCCAGAAATGTTGTGCATTGGCAGCTTGGATCAGGGCAATTTCTGCCTGTTCAGTCGTTGCTTCATAAACGGTACCGACGATATCCTGATGCTGGGCTGGATTGATAACCTGTATAGCATTGCTAGTATCTAGTTCTGAAAATGCAGTACCCATCGCCGCAGCCTGGAATTGGCTATTCGCCAAGTCAGTTGCAACTTCATTTAAGGCTTGCAGGTCTGCGTCATTGGCCAGATCCAAACCAAACGAATTTGATCGTAAAGTACCATATAAATCTTTTGGATAAGGGATTTGCGGATGTTTAGCACCTAAGGCATTTTCCTGTTGAGCTGCTTTTAAAATGGTTTGACGCGGATTCTCAATTAGGTCTTCGACTTTTAAACTCTTGTCAGCAATGCGATTGACGAAAGAGGTATTCGCGCCATTTTCTAGCAAGCGACGAACCAGATAGGCCAGTAGGGTTTCATGGTTACCGACCGGCGCATAGATCCGGCATGGAACACCAAGTTTTCCAGCCGCTTTATCACCTACCACATTTTCATATAGCGGTTCACCCATGCCATGCAGACATTGGAATTCGTATTGACCGGCATAATAGCGGTCTGGATTAGCGAGCTGATAAATCGTGGCAACAGTCTGCGCATTATGTGTCGCAAATTGCGGGTAAATATAGTCCGGCTCTGCCAGTAGTTTACGTGCGCAGGCAATATAGGATAGGTCAGTATGCACTTTACGGGTAAATACCGGATAATCAGACATACCTTCGATCTGGGCTTTCTTGATCTCGCTATCCCAATACGCACCTTTCACCAGACGAATCATCAGGCGTTTCTGGCTGCGTTTAGCCAGATCAATGATGTAATCCACGACATAGAAGCAGCGTTTCTGGTAGGCCTGAATCACAAAACCAATGCCTTTCCAGTTATTGAGTTCAGGTTCAAAACACAGGCGTTCTAAAAGCTCTAAGGAAATTTCCAGACGCTCAGTTTCTTCGGCATCAATATTCAGCCCGATATTATAGTTTTTCGCCAGAACTGCCAGATTCAGGACTTTGCTATACAGTTCATCATTGACGCGATCCATTTGCGAACGCTGATAACGTGGATGCAGTGCAGACAGTTTGATAGAAATTCCCGGACCGTTATAAACATCCTTATCTGTTGATGCCTTGCCAATGGCATGAATCGCATCCTGATAATCCTGATAATAGCGTTCTGCATCCGGATCGGTCAGCGCTGCTTCACCGAGCATGTCATAAGAATATTGGAACCCTTTTTCTTCCAGACGTTCTGCATTTTTCAGGGCTTCATCAATGGTTTCGCCAGTGACAAACTGCTCACCCATCATGCGCATCGCGACATCAACTGCTTTACGGATAATGCCACGGCCACTACGTGCTAAAAGACCAGTCAATAAGCTCGACAGGCTTTTTTGCTGAGGCGTTTCCATCAGTTTTCCGGTGAGCATCAATCCCCAAGCTGCTGCATTCACAAACATCAGCTGGCTTTGACCAAGATGTTCTTTCCAGTTGCCCTGATTGATCTTGTCGCGGATCAGCAGGTCACGGGTTGCCGTATCCGGAATACGCAGCAAAGCTTCTGCCAGACACATCAAGGCAATCCCTTCCTGAGAAGAGAGCGAAAATTCCTGAAGCAGTCCTTGTACGATACCGGCTTTACCGCCTGAACCTTTACGCTCGCGCAGGGAATGTGCCAGATCAAACGCCAGGCGCTGAATTTTATCTGTCAGTTCTGAAGAAATTTCACTATGTTCCAGCAGTGTTTCCACGCATTCGGATTCGGCGCGTCGCCATGCGGTATTGATGCGCTGTTCGTATTGGTTTTTATCCTTAAATTCAGCAATGTAATTCGATTGCTTCACTGCATTCGAGTGCGAATTCGGGCGTAATGTGGTGGACATAGTGACTTCCTGTACTGCGTCAATCGGTTCTTTGAGTTGAATGAGTTTTAATCTATAATCCCAAAATAATTGATGAATATCTCACTATAGTTTGTATCATTTTTAGAGAATAATTCTAATGAATAGCCCTTATTTAAGCCTTGACCGAATAGATATTCGCATTCTTGATTTGCTGCAGTCTGAATCGAAAATTTCCAATATTAAACTGGCCGAAATGGTGAATCTATCACCGACTGCGGTACTGGCGCGTGTACAAAAACTAACCAAGGAGGGGTTTATTCTCGGTTATGAAGCGCGGCTCAATCCAATTATGCTGAATAACGGTTTTGTGGTCTTTGTCGAAATCCTGCTGGATAAAACCACACCGAATGTACTGGAAGAATTTTCCGAGGCGGTACAGCATATTCCCGATATCGTGGAATGTCATATGATCAGTGGTGGCTTCGATTTTGTGGTGAAAATCCGCTGTGCCAATATGGATGAATTTCGAAAAATCTCCGGTGATATTTTGTGGCAACTGCCAGGGGTAAAAGAAACCCGTAGTTATCCGGTCATGGAAGTGATCAAGGAAACCCAGCGGATCAAGTTGAAAATGCCGGCTAAAGCTAAGGTATAAATTCAGACAAAACAAAAGGGACATAAAGTCCCTTTTTAATTTGAAATAGAAAGATTATTTATTCATTTCAGCCATTTCTTTCTGATATTCTGCTTTTGCCAGTTCAAAACGATTGACTACATCGTGGCTTGGCGCTTTATCCAATAGACTCACAATCACAATGCTCAGCGCAGCCAGAATAAAGCCCGGGATGATCTCGTACAGACCAGTATCACCCATATAATTTTTCCAGGCAATTACGGTTACAGCACCCACCACCATGCCGACAATCGCGCCGTTGAGGGTCATGCGTTTCCAGAACAATGAGAAAATGATCAGTGGACCAAAGGCAGCACCAAAGCCAGCCCAGGCATAAGCCACCAGACCCAGAACTTTACTGTTTGGATTGATGGCCAATAAAATTGCAATCAAGGCAATCACAATCACCATGCCACGACCGACCCAGATCAGTTCTTTTTGCGACGCATTTTTACGCAGGAAGCCTTTATATAAATCTTCAGTCAGGGTGGTCGAGCAAACCAGTAACTGGCAGCTCAATGTACTCATAATCGCAGCCAGAATTGCCGCCAAGATGATACCTGCTACCCATGGATTAAACAGAATTTTAGTGAGTTCCATAAACACGGTTTCAGGATTCTGGTTCACGATTGCAGCAGCTGGCAGGTCAGGATTTGCCGCAAAATAAGCAATTCCGATATAGCCCGTAGACATCGCACCCACCAGACACAGAATCATCCAGGCCATCCCGATCCGGCGTGCAGCAGGAATGGTTTTAACCGAATCTGCCGCCATAAAGCGCACCAGAATATGTGGCTGACCAAAATAGCCTAAGCCCCAAGCTAGGCTGGAAATAATTGCCACAAAACTCAGACCTTCCAGCATATTGGATGCATGTGGACGGGCGGTTTCTAATAGAGCACCTACTTGTTGAGCATTATCACCCAATGCCAAATAGGTAATGATCGGTGTAATGAGTAGGGCAAAGATCATCAATCCTGCCTGAAACGTATCGGTCCAACTGATTGCCAGGAAGCCGCCAATACACACATATAGAATCGTAGCCACTGCACCAAGCCAGAGCGCCGTGGTGTAATCCCAGCCAAACAGGCTTTCGAACAGACGTGCACCTGCGACCATGCCGGAAGCACAGTAAATTGCAAAGAACACCAAAATCACAATGGCTGATAGTAAGCGTAAAATCCGTTTCTTATCCGCAAAACGGCTGGTGAAATAATCCGGCAGGGTCAGGGCATTGTTCTGGTACTCGGTATGCGCCCGTAGACGGCCAGCAACCAGTAACCAGTTCAGCCAGGCGCCAATAATCAGGCCAATCGCAATCCAGACTTCAGACAGGCCAGACAGATAAATGGCTCCGGGTAAACCCATCAGCAACCAGCCGCTCATATCGGAAGCACCTGCGGAAAGCGCAGTCACTACACTGCCCAGACTTCGCCCACCCAGAATATATTCATCAAAATTGGACGTCGCACGATAGGCGTATAAACCGATCCCAATCATGGCGACGATATAAAACATAAAAGTAATCAGTGTCGGGTTTAGCGAGCTCATAGGCAGAGTATCCTTAAATTTTGAACATCATCATCCGGGATGATTTTTTGAACTGCGTTTACAGGGCAGTGATTCAAACACGGTTTAAAAATTACACTCTGTAACAGTTGATCAGCTTTTATGTATATTTTGTGTAAATTAAGAATTTTCTTATAAAAATGCAGAATTAGTAGAGGGTTGTAAAACGCAAAGTTACACATGGTTTTGAAGAAAAATAGGTAATTTTAATAAACGGTTAAATTCATTGAACTTTTGTATTTTAATTACACAACTTTACAAAACTAACAACAAGCTCGAATTAGTCATATTTTGTTTCAAATCCTGCTTAAATCACTTCTATTTGTTTTTAGTGCCTCTCTTCATAGTGAAGGAACGCCATTCTGAATGGTGCATCATTGCTAAGAGTAATATGATATGGACAATATGTTGCAAATAGAATCAAGTCGAATTGAACAGGATTTATTGGGGAAAAAACAAATTCCCCAGCACAGCTATTATGGTATTCATACTTTGCGTGCGATTGAGAATTTTCAGATTTCAGGTCTGGCAGTAGGCCAGCAAGCACACTTTATTCGCGCATTGGCGCAAGTTAAAAAAGCAGCAGCACAAACGAATTTACATTTTCAGAAAATATCAGAACAACAAAGTAGTGCTATTCAACAAGCCTGTGATGAATTGATTCATCAACCTCAGGACTGGCAGGAAGCATTTCCGCTTGATCCTTATCAGGGGGGAGCCGGTACTTCTATCAATATGAATGCAAACGAGGTTATTGCAAATCGGGCGCTAGAATTGCTCGGGCATCGTAAAGGCGATTACCATATCCTGCATCCAAATGATCATGTGAATACTTCGCAATCCACCAATGATGTCTATCCCACGGCACTACGTCTAGCGACATATACACGTCTGGATGAACTGCTTCATGTGCAAAAATCGTTGATTGATACTTTATATAGCAAGGCATCAGAGTTTCAGTATGTGATCAAGATGGGGCGTACCCAGTTACAGGATGCGGTTCCAATGACCCTGGAACAGGAATTCCGTGCTTTCGCGACTCTATTAAAGGAAGACCTGAAGCTGATAGAACAAATGCGTCAGTTATTGCTGGAAGTGAATCTGGGTGCGACCGCCATTGGAACCGGCGTGAATACTCCTGATGGTTATGCCAAACATGCAGTACACACTTTAGCGAAAATTACCGGCCTGCCTTTAAAAGGCGCGGAAGATTATGTCGAAGCGACCAGCGATTGTGGTGTGTTTATTATTCTATCGAGCAGTCTGAAACGTCTGGCTGTTAAATTATCCAAGATCTGTAATGACTTGCGTCTTTTGAGTTCTGGCCCACGTACCGGTCTGGCAGAAATCCGTTTGCCAGAATTGCAGGCAGGTTCTTCTATCATGCCAGCCAAGGTCAATCCGGTCATTCCAGAAGTAGTCAATCAGATTGCATTTCGTGTGATTGGAAATGACTTGACTATAACAATGGCAGCAGAAGCAGGGCAATTACAGCTTAATGTTATGGAGCCGGTCATTGCAGTATCCTTAAATGAATCCATCCAATTATTAACTCAAGGTATGCAGACCCTACAACAAAAATGTATTGCCGGGATTCAGGCCAATGAACAGAACTGTTTAAATGCAGTGATGCGCAGTATCGGGATTATCACCTTACTGGAACCACTTTTAGGTCATGCCACTTGTGATGAAATTGGCAAGCAATGTATTCGTGAAAATAAAACTGTACCCGAAGTGGTGCTGGAACTGGGTTTGTTAAGTGAAATTCAGCTGGATGAAATTTTTGCCTTTGAAAATCTGGTTTCAGAAGTCCCAATGATGAATCAATGGGAACAGGTATCCTGAAAGTTTAAGGATGAGCCGAATATAGATTTGTGCTGATTTTAACCATTTGCCTCAAATCCCGTCTGTGGGTTTGGGGCATTTTCATCTAGACTATATCGATGACACAATGAATTGAGTGCATAGCATGTTTGATAAAATCAGCAACTTATTTAAATCAAATAAACCTGATCCGGCTCAGATTTTTCTGGAAGAGAATCATATCCAATATGTAGAAGGGATCGGCTATATTGTGGATGGGATTAATTTAAATGAGGAGCTGGGCGAGCGGCTGGAATATTTGTCTAACCGACGCATGAAAACTTTTGATGATTTAAAAGCGCTATATTCAACTGCAATGATCATTAATGAAAAAATTGATCTGGAAATTGCCAATCAGCGTTTTAATGCAAGATTAGGCAATACTGAAGAAAACCTGCTGCAATTCAAAGCAATTGTGAAAAAGTTGAATGACTATTATCGTAACTTTTTACGTGATAAAAAATAACTGAATCATAGGCTGATTTTATCCTATGCAGTCAATCTGTAACGACTGCATAAAAATAACGAAATAGCACCAGATCATCGTGATAGTATAAGCTTCATGTTGTTTAGACTTTAAAGCTATATACATGTTCCAACAAGAAATTTCCCAACTTAATTTACCCAAGCTCAAGGCAGGCGAGAAACGCTGGTTAGGCAATCTGCAAGGCTCGTCTACTGCATTATTGCTGAAAGAAATTATCAAGCAGCAGCAATCGCGCCTATTTGTTATTGTTGCACGTAATAACCAGCATTTGGGTCAACTGGAAAGCGAACTGGAATTTTATGGGATTAAACCGACCATATTTCCAGACTGGGAAATTTTGCCTTATGACCGCCTGTCACCGCATCAGGATATCGTCTCTGAACGTCTGGCAATTTTATCTAATATGCCCCAAAGCGGCGTATTGTTGCTGGCAGCTTCTACATTGGCACAGCGTGTTGCACCTACTTCATGGGTGCTGGGTGAACACTTCGATATTCGAGTCGGACAAAAGCTGGATCTGGAACAGCAAAAGAAAAAACTGATTCAGGCTGGTTATCATCTGGTCGATACCGTTTATGACCATGGTGAATTTGCAGTTCGCGGTAGCATTATCGATATATATGCTTCAGGTCAGGATGCACCAATCCGGATTGACCTGTTCGATGATGAAATTGAAACCTTGAAATTTTTTGATCCGGAAACGCAACGTACTACGCAAACTCTAGAACAATTTACCGTATTACCTGCACAAGAATTTCCCCTTAAGGAAGGTCGTGCTACTTTCCGTGACCGTTATGCAGAATTTTTCCCGACAGCTAATCCAAAGAAAAATCCAATTTATCAGGATGTGATGGATGGCATTGCTTCACCTGGAATTGAGTTCTACCTGCCTTTATTCTTTAGTCATGAAGCGATGCAAGGGCAAAGTACCTTAATTTCATACTTACCAAAGAATGGCATTGTCATTACAGATAAGGCATTGGAGCAGAGTTTAGAACAGTTCTGGCAGGATGTAACACGCCGTTATGAAGATCGCCGTCATAATATTGATCAGCCAATTCTGCCGCCTGAAACGCTGTTCTGTCCGACCAATCAGCTTTTAGAACAGCTGAATCAGTTTAGTCGCATCATTGCGGCACAAGAAGCTTTTGATGAGAAAGCCGGTGTGATTAATCTGGATACCCAGTTACCACCACGGTTGCCTGTTGATCCAAAACGTGAAAAGCCCTTTACCGAAGTCAAAAAATATATCGATGCGGCTAATCATCCGGTTTTACTGGTCGCTGAAAGTGCCGGTCGTCGTGAAACCTTAAAAGATGCGCTGCGCCCAAGTCTGGGCGATATTCCGACCGTAGAAAACTTTGATGCTTTTGTCGATTCTCTGCATGCGATTGCGATTACCAGTGCACCATTGGAACGTGGTCTTGTTCTGACAAATCGGATCAGTGTGATCTCGGAAAATCAGCTTTACGAACATCGTGTGGTCCAACGTCGTCGCAAGCGTCAGCAGGAAGTATCAGAAGAATTCCTGATCCGCAGTCTGACCGAGCTAAGCATTGGTGCACCAGTGGTACACATTGATTATGGTGTAGGACGTTATGCAGGCTTAATTACTTTAAGTATCGATGATCAGGACCATGAATTTCTGCAACTGGACTATGCTGAAGGCGCTAAAGTCTATGTGCCGGTGACTAACCTGCATCTGATCAGCCGCTATAGTGGTGGCGATCCAGATCTAGCACCTTTACATAAACTGGGTACAGATGCTTGGAATAAAGCCAAGCGTAAAGCTTTGGAACAGATTCATGATGTCGCAGCCGAGTTATTACATATTCAGGCACGTCGTTCATCTAAGCCGGGGATCAGTTTTGAGGTTGATCAAAGTCTGTATATGCAGTTTGCTAGCGGCTTTGCTTATGAAGAAACACCGGATCAGGCCAATGCGATTGAAGCCACACTATATGATATGCAACTGGCAAAACCAATGGACCGTCTGGTCTGTGGTGATGTCGGTTTTGGTAAAACTGAAGTCGCCATGCGGGCAGCCTTTGTCGCAGTTCAAAATAACCGTCAGGTTGCGGTATTAGTGCCTACCACTTTGCTGGCACAACAGCATTATGAATCTTTTAAAGACCGTTTTGCGGATTGGCCAGTTCGGATTGAGGTGCTTTCCCGTTTCGGTTCATCTAAAGCTCATACCAAAACGATTGAGGATTTAGCGGATGGCAAAGTCGATATTGTCATCGGCACCCATAAGCTTTTACAGGAAAATGTCCAGTTCCATAATCTGGGTTTGATGATTGTTGATGAAGAACATCGTTTCGGGGTGCGTGATAAAGAACGTATTAAAGCCTTGCGTGCCGATGTGGATATGCTGACCCTAACAGCAACGCCAATTCCACGTACCCTAAATATGGCCTTTAGTGGAATGCGTGATCTGTCCATTATTGCAACACCACCAGCACGCCGTCTGGCTGTAAAAACTTTTGTCCAGGAACATACCAGCGACACCATTCGAGAGGCGATTCTGCGTGAATTACTGCGTGGTGGTCAGGTCTATTTCCTGCATAATGAAGTCGATACCATTGACCGTGCTGCAGAAAATATCCGGAATCTGGTGCCGGAAGCGCGTGTCATTGTGGCACATGGTCAGATGCGAGAACGTGAGCTTGAGCAGGTGATGCAGCAGTTCTATCACAAGGAATACAATGTTTTGGTGTGCTCGACCATTATTGAGACCGGGATTGATGTACCTAATGCCAATACTATTATTATTGAGCGGGCAGACAAGCTCGGTCTTGCACAGTTACACCAGTTGCGTGGCCGGGTTGGGCGTTCGCATCACCAGGCTTATGCCTATCTGTTAGTGCCATCCCTAAAAGCCTTGAAAGGTGATGCAGAAAAACGTCTGGAAGCGATTCAACGTGCCTCGACTTTGGGTGCAGGCTTTATGCTGGCCACCGAAGATCTGGAAATTCGCGGTGCAGGTGAACTTCTAGGTGAGCAGCAAAGTGGTTCGATGCAGGCGATCGGCTATAGCCTGTATATGGAAATGCTGGAAAAGGCGACTAAAGCCATTCAAAAAGGTAAAACGCCGAATTTTGATGCGCCACTGTCTTTAACTGCGGAAATCAACCTGCATATGCCAGCCCTGATTCCGGACGATTATCTGGGTGATGTACATCAGCGCTTGCTGTTCTATAAACGCATCAGTAATACTGATACTCAGGAAAAACTCGATAATATCCGTATGGAACTGATTGACCGTTTTGGCATTCCGCCGCAACCGGTGAAACAGTTATTTGCTGTGCATCAGCTACGTCTTAAAGCCGAGCAATTGGGCATCACTAAAATTGACATTGGTGGGCAGGGTGGCCATATCGAATTTGCACCAGATACGCCAGTTCAGGCTATGAGTATTATCCAGATGATGCAGAAACATCCGACATATTTCAGGATGGAAGGCGGCCAGCGATTAAAAGTGATGGTAATGCTGGAAGACTATCAGAAACGAATCCAGTTCATCAGTGATTTATTGGATAGCCTATTAAAAGAGCTAAATTAATATTTTTAGATTTCATGGAATATGAATATTCACACTATATTTCATTTTTATAAATATAGTGTGAATATCAGCTTGTTTTCATATGGAATTATTTAAGCTAATAGTTTGCCGTTTTGTCCTTCACAATTCATACAAAATTGCCCTAAAGCGCCCGCTTACAATACTCAGCCGCAATTGTATATGGTAGTATTAGCCATCATTCTAATTTTGCATCATTTATAAAGATATGTTTAGTTTGCATCCACAACTTGCTCAAGATACGTTTTTTGTAGGCGACTTTCCTTTATCAACATGTCGTTTGATGAATGATATGCAATTTCCGTGGTTGATTCTGGTTCCGCGTGTACCAGGCATTACCGAATTATATGAATTGAGCCAAGCTGACCAAGAGCAGTTTTTACGTGAATCAAGCTGGTTATCTAGCCAGTTAGCGCGTGTATTCCGTGCCGACAAAATGAATGTCGCAGCTTTGGGCAATATGGTGCCGCAACTGCATTTTCATCATGTGGTTCGTTATCAAAATGATGTGGCATGGCCTAAGCCGGTATGGGGCACTCCAGCAGTTCCTTATAGCAGTGAAGTATTGGCACATATGCGTCAAACCTTGATGCTGGCTTTACGTGGTCAAGGGGATATGCCATTTGACTGGCGTATGGACTAAGCGTTGACATACATTTTATGGTCCATTCAGGATTTTGGACTTCAAGAGAGTAATTGAGTGCAATTAGACGACTGGATTCATCAGGAACCAAAACAGTTTGAATATTTCCATCGGATGATGGGATATATCATGCTGTCTCTGGTTCTGATCGTCTATCACTACACGGAACCGGACACCAATTACCAGATTTTTGTTCCGTTATTTCTGGCACTGGTTTTGGTGATCACACCGAAATTATCCCGGTGGATGATTTATAAATACGACTATAATTTAAAACGTAATTTCTTCTTTGTTCTAGATGTGATTATCGTATCGGTTGTACTTGCAGCTGTGCATCTGGATCTGGTGTTGTCTCTACTGGCAGTGGTCACATTGCTATATACCGCCATTAATAACAAGATTTCGTTCATGATGGTGTCACTGGCTGGCCTGATTGGCACCATGATCTTTTATCTGTCTACCATTGGCATTTTTGGGTTTACCAGCTATTTCAGTCCCACCAGTACGGAACTCACCGTACTAGGTTTCATCTGTTTGATTACTTATTTTGGTGTCGGAAATTTCTATCAAAGCGGTCGTATGCAATATATGACCCAAAAGAAAAATCATTATTTTGACCAGATGAACCGTTATATGGAATTTGCTAACCAGCTCAGCCGTTATGCGCCAGTGCAGTTATGGCAATCCATCATGAAAGGCGAGTCTGAAGCTAAGATCGAATACAAACGTAAAAAACTCACGATTTTCTTTTCGGATATTCAGGGATTTACAGAGCTTTCTGAAACTCTGATTCCGGATGATTTGGCTTTCCTGTTGAATGACTATTTAAGCCATATGACTGAAATCGCCAAGAAATATGAAGCGACAGTCGATAAATTCATGGGTGACGCCATCCTGATCTTCTTTGGCGATCCGCACTCAGATGGTGTAGAGCAGGATGCTAAAAACTGTCTGGAAATGGCGATTTCAATGCGTCAGCAAATGAAATTACTACGCGAACGCTGGATTAAAATGGGTTATCCGCCATTACATATCCGTATGGGGATTTCAACCGGTTATTGCCACGTGGGGAACTATGGTGCCAATCACCGTATGGCCTATACCATTGTTGGTCGTGATGCCAATCTGGCTGCACGCTTGCAAAGTGCTGCGGAAGTTGATGAAATCCTGATTTCTGAAGATACCCATAACCTGATCAAAAATGACTATCTATGTGCACCTAAAAAGCCAATTTTCCTGAAAGGGATTAAGGCACCGGTACGCACTTGGCAAGTGATGGAAAAATATGCCTTCCAGAAAGTTGAATATCAGCGCTGGTTTGATTATGAATATAAAGGTTTCCATTTACTGTTAAATCTGGATGAAGTGCAAAACTATGATTATCCAGAGTTGCTGCATGTGCTGGAGAAAATGATTAAACGCATTCAAACCCAACAGCAACTGACCAACTCTCAAGGAATTGTGAAATTAAAACTTGAAGATGAAGTCATTGAACCTTTGTCTGCTGAAGAAGCATTTCGAGCAGCTGAACGATCAAAAGTCATCTAATTTTTATGATTTAAATAAATGATAAAGACCATAAAAAAAACCACGCCTAAGCGTGGTTTTTTGATTGCAGAATCTTAGTGATTTTCTGAAGCATGGTTGATGGTATATTTTGGAATTTCAACTTCCAGATCTTCATCCACAATCTTCACTTGGCAAGACAGACGGGAATCAGGCTCTAAACCCCAAGCACGATCGAGCAGATCAGCTTCGACATCATTCATTTCTTCAAGGCTGTCGAAACCGCGACGAACAATTACGTGGCAAGTGGTACATGCACATGACATATCACACGCATGTTCAATCTTGATTCCGTTTTTCAGCATGCTTTCACATAGATTGGCATCTTGTTCAACTTCAAACTCAGCGCCTTCAGGGCAAATTTGCGCATGTGGAAGAACTTTAATACGTGGCATAGTCTTTACCTTAAATTAGTTTGAGTTTGACCAATCGTCGAGTTTAGTGCCTTTAAGGGCAGCATCAATATGTTGATTCATACGCAGAGCAGCAAATGCATCACTATGTATTTTAAGCTGTTCTACTGCATATTCAATGGCTTTGATATCTGTACCTTGTAGCTCGGACTCAAGTCGTGCTTGCGCAGCAGTCAGTTCTGCCAATTGCTGTTCATTCATCAATTGAGCATCTACTTTCAGTGCCTGAATCAGTGCTTCAAGTTCACGTTGTGCTTCCACCTTGGTTTCCTGCAGATGACGAAGATTTTTATCTTCTTCAGCAAACTGATAACCTTCTAACAGCAGACGCTCAGTATCTTCACTCGACAAGCCATAAGATGGTTTGATATCGATTTGTGCAGTCACACCTGAAGTCATTTCTTTGGCAGAAACGGTTAATAAGCCATCCGCATCCACTTGGAAAGTCACTTCAATACGTGCCTGACCTGCGGTCATTGGTGGAATACCATGCAGGACAAAACGGCCTAAGCTACGGCAATGTTCTACCAGATCACGTTCACCTTGTACCACATGAATCAGCATAGCGGTTTGGCCATCCTGATACGTTGTAAATTCCTGGCGACGTGCAACTGGAATTGCGGTATTGCGTGAAATCAGACGTTCAACCAGACCGCCCATGGTTTCCAGACCAAGAGAAAGTGGAGTCACATCTAATAATAATGATCCATCTTTGCTGTTACCAATGAGCTGATTCGCTGTAATTGAAGCACCAATCGCAACCACTTCATCCGGGTTAATGGTGCATAGAGGCTCTTGGTTAAACACATCACGTACTGCTTTTTGCACGGCGTACGAGCGGGTAGAACCACCTACAAGCACCACATTCTGAATATCATCAAGTTCCAGCTTGGCATCACGCATGACACGCTTACAAACGCTGATGGTTTTATCCAAAGCAACCTTGATGATTTCTTCAAAAGTCGGGCGATCTAAAGTCAGGCTTTGATCAAGCAGCTTTAATTCAACTGAGTCTGCATCAGATAATGCTTCTTTAGCTTTACGCGCAGCAGTAATGAAATGCGCATATTCAGCATCATCTAGGGTTTCGATATTAAGCTGTTTTTTAGCCCATTTTAAAATCAGACGATCCAGATCGTCACCACCTAGAGCAGTATGGCCACCAGTCGCTAATACTTCGAACACACCTTGAGAGAAACGCAGAATGGATACGTCAAAGGTACCGCCGCCCAAGTCATAAATCACATAGTTGCGATCTGTGCTCAAGTTGGTTTCCTGATCCAATCCATAAGCCACCGCAGCAGCTGTTGGTTCATTCAATAAACGCAGAACGTTTAAACCGGCCAGTTGCGCGGCATCACGTGTTGCCTGGCGTTGTGCTTCATCAAAGTATGCAGGAACCGTAATCACGGCACCATTAATCTCATTTTTTAAGCTGGCTTCAGCACGTTCTTTAAGCTGCTTTAAAATTTCCGCAGAAATCTCAACTGGCGTTTTACGTCCTTGCGCAGTTTCAAATGCCGGCATTTCATTCGCTTCGCCCACCAAGGCATAAGGATGCTGGAATTTAATATCTGCTTGGGAGCGACCCATAAAACGTTTTACGGATACAATCGTATTTTTAGGATCGGTGGTAATAAAAGGTTTGGCGTCATCGCCATATTCGGTGCTTTGTGCTGCATAATGAACGATAGAAGGAAGTAACACACGACCTTGTTCATCTTTGAGTACTTTGGCTTGACCTGAAAGAACCGTGGCAACCAAAGAGTGGGTGGTGCCTAAATCGATACCAATCGCAATGCGGTGTTCATGTGGTGCACTTGATTGACCTGGTTCTGCAATCTGCAAGAGAGCCATAGTGTTACATCCTTTGCACGTTAAAATTAAATAGAAAAATTAAAATTCATCATCAAGATCAAAGCTGTCATCATCCAGGAAACGGTCTTCCGCTTTGTCGATGTCCGCCATGACTTTAACAAAGAAACGCAGTTTACGCACAGTATCGCGAGCTTCACTCCAGTCTTCATCTTCATAGTCGATTTTGAACTCACGAACCAGACCATCAATCCATTGCTGAACTTCAACTTTCAGAGAGGAAAGATCTTCAGCCGATGAGGCTTCATCTAATTGTTCACGAATTTCCAGCGCATCCTGAAGAAATTCAAAATCGCTAATAGACTGATCCAGATGATAGTCCTGTTTTTTTAAAGACAGTAAATAAGCTGCACGGCTATCAACCGCTGACAAAGCCTTGAATGCCTGATTGATCTCGCTTGATTTAATCAAAGCCTGATCTTTATCTTCAGCTTTATCGGGGTGATATTGTTGCTGCAACTTTAAAAACTCTGCTTTTAAAGTGGCTAAATCAATATCGAGTGCTACAGGAAGATTGAACAACTCAAAATGATTCATGGGAGATAGAGTCCGCGATTAATATGCAAAAATGATTAAACTTGATGACAATTAAAATAACTGCCTAAATGCAATTAAAACAGTGTATTTCACACTGTTTTAATGCTGAAAAAAGAGAATTATTGCTGCAATCAGACAGTGAATGACTCACCACAACCACATTCACCTTTTTTATTTGGATTATTAAATTCGAAGCCTTCGTTCAAGCCGTTTTTCACGTAGTCCATTTCTAGACCTTCGAGATAAACCAGACTTTTTGGGTCTACGAAAACTTTAACACCAAACTGTTCAAAGACCTGGTCATGAGTATCAACTTCGTCGACAAACTCAAGAACATAAGCAAGACCAGAACAGCCTGAAGTTTTCACACCAACACGAATGCCTTCACCCTTACCGCGACTTTTGAGGTAATTGCTGATATGAGTTGCTGCATTTTCAGTTAAGTGGATCATGAAAACTCCGTGAATCTTTCTTCAAAAAACGAATGATTAAACTTTAGACTTCTTGTTACGGTAGTCTTCAACAGCCGCTTTAATTGCATCTTCAGCCAGTACAGAGCAGTGCACTTTTACTGGTGGAAGAGCCAATTCATTTGCGATATCAATGTTTTTGATCGCTTGTGCTTGGTCTAAGGTTTTACCTTTTAACCATTCAGTCACTAATGAACTTGATGCAATTGCAGAACCGCAACCATAAGTTTTAAAACGTGCTTCTTCAATCACGCCTTCATCATTTACTTGGATCTGTAAACGCATTACGTCACCACAAGCAGGTGCACCGACCATACCAGTACCAACGTTTTCTGCATTTTTGTCTAAAACACCAACGTTACGTGGGTTTTCGTAATGATCAATTACTTTTTCGCTATAAGCCATGTTGCTTCTCCAAAACTCGGGGTCAGCCTTAATATAAATATGGGGATTAAAAATTTTTTATCAATGAGATAGCAGTGTAAATACAGCTATCTCAGAGTCAAAAATTAGTGCTCAGCCCATTCAACTGTAGAAAGGTCGATACCTTCTTTGTACATATCCCAAAGCGGAGAAAGTTCACGTAATTTCTCAACAGCAGCTTTAGTGATATTTAAAACGTGATCGATATCTTCTTCAGTGGTGTACTTACCAAAGCTGAAGCGGATCGAACTGTGTGCAAGCTCATCAGAAAGACCTAATGCACGAAGTACATAAGATGGTTCAAGTGTTGCAGATGTACATGCTGAACCTGAAGATACCGCTGCATCTTTCAGTGCCATCATCAATGATTCACCTTCAACAAAGTTGAAACTTACGTTTAAGTAGTTTGCAACGTTTTGAGTTGGGTGACCGTTCAAGAATACCTGTTCAAGACCTTGTAAGCCATTCCAAAGCTTGTCACGAAGGACACGTAAACGAGCTTGTTCAGACTGTAAATTTTTGCCTGCAAGTTCAAATGCTTCACCCATACCAACGATCTGGTGAGTTGCAAGAGTACCAGAACGCATACCACGTTCATGACCGCCACCATGCATTTGTGCTTTTAGACGTACACGTGGTGAACGACGTACGAACAGGGCACCAATACCTTTAGGACCATAGATTTTATGTGCAGAGAAGCTCATCAAATCGACTTTCAATTGAGAAAGATCGATTTCAACTTTACCCGCAGCCTGTGCAGCATCAACGTGGAAGAAAATCTTTTTCGCACGGGTGATTTCACCAATCGCAGCAACATCAGTTGTCGTACCGATTTCGTTGTTTACCATCATCAGGGAAACAAGAATGGTGTCTGGACGGATTGCTGCTTCAACCATTTCTGGAGTAATTAAGCCAGTTTTTGGTTGCGGCTCAAGATAAGTAATCTCAAAACCTTCAGACTCAAGCTCACGACATGTATCCAAAATTGCTTTATGTTCAATTTTAGAAGTAATGATGTGTTTGCCTTTAGATGCATAGAACTGAGCCACACCTTTCAATGCAAGGTTGTCAGATTCAGTCGCACCTGAAGTCCATACGATTTCACGCGGATCAGCTTTTACTAAATTCGCCACTTGTTCACGGGCGTATTCAACTTTTTCTTCCGCTTGCCAGCCATAAGCATGTGAACGAGATGCTGCATTACCGAAGGTGCCTTCGAAAGTTAAGCATTCCATCATACGTTCTGCAACTTGAGGATCTACCGGAGTTGTTGCTGCATAGTCAAGATAAATCGGACGTTTCATGTCAAATACCTGTAACCGATAAAAGGGCTGAATCAATGTTTGCTGAATTTTGGCGTAATGACACGGTTTGTACGTTGTCACGGGCTACAAGGTCAGCAAGGGTGATTTTTGCGAGATAATCGGCAATGTGGTGGGAGAGTTCTTGCCATAAATCATGAGTCAAGCACATCGCGCCATTTTGGCAGTTGCCTTTATGGTCACAGCGAGTCGCATCAACTGTTTCGTTTACAGCTTCAATAATTGCTAACACAGTAATTTCATCTGCGCTGCGTGCTAAATGATATCCACCATTGGCACCGCGAACACTCGAAACTAGACCATAACGTTTTAGTTTCGCAAATAACTGCTCGAGATAGGCAACAGAAATAGTTTGACGTGCTGCAATTTCAGCAAGCGTGATCGTTTGTTCAGATGGCTGCAAAGCTAAATCAAGTAGAGCAGTCACTGCGTAGCGACCGCGAGTGGTTAGGCGCATGATTCGATACACATGGTTAGACTAGATGTGTAGATTTTATGAATCCCGACTAAATTAGTCAAGTTATTTTTGTGAATGGCGAGCGTATTTAATTTTCTGAAATTGAAAGAATTACGCGCTGATCCAATTATACACTAATAACGCAATCAAAAGTACTGTGATTATACTAAAGACCATATTGATCCGCTTTTGACGGCGCTCCATACGTTTAATGCGGTTACGATACTGTTTAACTTCAACTTGCAGGCTATTAATTTTAGAACGTTGATCTTCAATTTTCTTTAATAAAGGCGCAATACGTTTTCTTGATGAAACAATATCGGTCTCATCTGCCGGTGGTTCAGATAACCAGTGCTTCCAGTCAGACAAGACTTTAGGTAAGGCAAATAAAGTCAGTAAATCACGGAACTCGTCTTTTAAAACCTGATTACCGTCAATTCGCATTGCACGAATGCTTCTGCGATTGCCAAAGATAAAGATCTTAATCAGATCCATTAAAGTAGTGCGAACATCCAGATCAATAACTCTGCCTGGTGCTTTATAGTCAAATAACAGCCCGTCTTTGGTAAACTGAACATAGAAATCAAAATAGGGAATATAACTATTGATTTTTATTGTAATATTCTCATCTACAAACTTCTTCGCCTGAAGAGCAACAACACGGTCATGTTTGAGAATGAACGTGAATATTGTTTCTAAAACGATCAAAGTCATCGTAAGCAACAAATGTGGTTGATTTTGACTTTGTTGCGATTCACTCATATATACAACCAATCCTTACCTGAAAATTAAAATGAAAAAGCATCCTGCTGAGTAAAAGATTTCAGGGTTAAATCAAATTAGACTTGAAATAAAGTGCTTTGTAGAACAGTTTAGCAAATCTATCAAGCCCTAAATTTGCTATTATGCGGTGATTTTGTAGATAATTTTATGATATTTGCATAGAAAATAAGCAGGAGTCGTGTACATGGATAAAACAAAAACGACACAAGATACAGATCAGGTATTGATTGAAAAACCGGTGAAGACTAAGTCAAAGTCTGCCTCAGAGCGACGTTCAATGCTGGACTTTCGTAAATATACTAAGCAGATCTGGTTGGCTGGCCTTGGGGCATTTTCCCGGGCAGAGGAAGAAGGCAACAAACTGTTTGACTCGCTGGTCAAGGTCGGAGAAGAGCTAGAATCCAAAACAGTCGATATTGCAGATCAAACTGTGGAAAAAGTCTCCGAAAAAGCACGCGAATCTGTGACAGATACCAAAGATAAGGTTGAAAAACTGATCGACAACTCTGTTCATCATTCCTTGAATCGTATAGGATTAGTCACACTGAAGGATGTACAACATCTGGAGCGTTTAATTCTTCAGTTGCATGCCAAGGTTGATGAATTGACCTTGCAGCAAGAAAAAATACAGAAAGAATTATCGGAAAAAATACACACAAAATGATTTTCTTCATAATTCAATGTTTTTTTCGCATATATTTTGAAAAAAAAGAGGTTTATAAGTATTGCGTTTATACCTAAAGCATTGCTATAAAGGCGTTATGGTAGTTTAAACAAATTCTTGGACCTTAAATAAACGATATTAAGAGGACGTAGTTTTCATGAATAAATCAGAATTAATTGATGCAATTGCAGAGAAAGGGGGATTATCTAAGGCTGACGCAGGTAAAGCTTTAGATGCTACAATTGCTTCTGTTACTGAAGCTTTAAAAGCGGGTGATACAGTAACTCTAGTTGGTTTCGGTACTTTCGGCGTTAAAGAGCGTGCTGCACGTACTGGCCGTAATCCACAAACTGGTGCTACTCTTGAAATTAAAGCAAGCAAAGTACCTAGCTTCAAAGCAGGTAAAGGCTTAAAAGACGCTGTTGCTTAAGCTGCTTCAATCCTAAAACGCGCCTTCTTTGGCGCGTTTTTTATTGATAGATTTAATTGTTTTGATTAACACATTCATTCAATGGGTTTTTTCGGTTAAAATCCTCTGCAAATAAAATATTGGAATACTTATGGAATCTTTTCGTAAAGTTATTAAGGGTTGGTTGGGCAAGGTCTTGCTCGTTCTGTTTTTAACCCCTTTAGCACTTGTAGGTATTGAAGGATATTTTAGCGGCGGGAATTCTGATGCAGCAAAATCAGTCAATGGAACTGATATCTCTAAACAAGAATTAGAGTCACTGACAAAATCATTCAAACAACAATACTTAAGTTATGCCAATGGTGATGAAACCTTATTAAATCAAAGCTTCATCGATCAAAAAGCGATGGATACCCTGGTTGCGCGTACCTTGCTTTTGCAACAGGCTGAAAAACTGGGGATTAGCCTGAGTGACCAGCAAATTGCACAAATGATTTCACAGCAGCCTTCTTTTCAGGAGAATGGCAAATTTTCTAATGCTTTATATGAAAATTACCTGAAATCAATTGGCATGACCAACAATGCTTTAGTAGAAAGTTTACGTAAAGACCATGCACTGAAAATGCTGTCTTCTACTTTTATGGATTATCCTCTAGTCAGTCCGGTTGAAATGCAGCAAATTGCAGATCTGCAAACTGAACAGCGTCATATTCATATCGCTAGCGTGAATCTGGACAGCTATAAAAAAGCAGTAAAAGTATCAGAAGCTGATATTGCAGCATATTATGAAAAGCACAAATCCCAGTTCAAGCAACCAACTAGTGTTGATGTGGATTATGTGGTGATCAAGCCGAGCAATATTGATACTGCCAATGTAGCGGTTACTGATGCAGAATTGCAGGAAGCTTATAATAAATTTGTGGCTGACCAGAAGCAGAATGTAAAACCAGAGGTTAAACATATTCTGGTGACTGCAGATAGTCGTAGCGATGCTGAGGCCAAAAAACTGGCAAGCGAAATTGCAGCTAAAATCAAAGCTGGTACTACTTTTGCACAAGCAGCAGCTCAATATTCTGAGGATCCTGAATCTAAGTCTAAAGGCGGTGCTATTGCTGTCTATGAAAAAGGCGTGTTCGGTACTACCTTTGATCAGACTGTTGCATCTTTAAAATCTGGTCAAGTTTCAGCGCCTGTTAAAACGGATTATGGCTACCATATTATTTCAGTCCAATTGCCTGATGTAGCAGTTCCATCGTTTGAATCTCAAAAAGCACGTTTATCTGAAGAAGTATTGGCAGCGAAAAAATCTAATACATTCTCTGATACGGTAAACAGTCTGAATGATATGGTCGTAAGTGCGGACTCGCTGGATGTTGTTGCTCAGGAAGTGAAGGGTGTTCAGGTTCAGAAAGCAAATGGTGTGACCCTTGCGACACGTGATCCATTGCTAAGTAATGCAGCTGTCAAAGTTAAACTTTTTAATGATGACGTGAAAAATGGCGACCGTAATGCATCTTCAAGCATTCAGTTAGCCAATGGTGATGTGGCTTGGGTAAAAGTTCGCAATTATCATGCAGCGGGTGAGCAGACACTGGCAGAAGCTAAACCAGCAGTAAAAGCGAAACTGATTCAAGATAAAGCATTTGCTGCGGCCAAAGCTGAAGTTCAAACTGCATTGAATGAGTTTAAAACCAAGCCTGCAGCATCCGTTGCGAAAGGTAAACTGGTATTTGAAGATGCAGGCATCTATACACGCGCAGAAGGTCTGCTTAAGCGTGATGTGCAACGTGCAGCATTTAGCGTGCCAGCGCCTAAAGCAGGTCACTGGTCAGTAACGACAGCAAATATGCCAAATGAATTGGTGGTTGTGGTAGTTTCTGAAGTGAAGAAAAACCCGATCGATGTTTTAAGTGCAGAGCAACGCAGTGAACTGGTGAAACTGTATCAACAGCTTCGTGGTCAACAAGAATTTGATGACTATACGCGTTACTTAAAATCTCACGCAAAAATCAAATAAGATTCGCTTGTAAAAAAACCAGCCTGAGGGCTGGTTTTTTATTTTTAAAATTTATATTCGTATGAATAATAAAATTAAGTATTTGATATATAATTGATTAGGTTTCTTAAACCTATATAAATCCTTCATAAATAATAAATGAAAAAGCATATAATGAAAAAAACATCACATTTTAATCTTGTTCCGCAACATGCGCAGGCTATTAAATCACCTCAGTCTCATCCACAACCAAACAATCCGGGAAAAGGACATGAACCTAATAAACCGGGAAAAGGTTATGGTCGTGATGAAGATGAAACGGTAATTATTCTTCAACCTTCTACGCCTGAAGTCACAGAATTTGAGGCTCAGATTATTGGTACGGCAGATCCATTTGTAACCATCATTGCTACGTATAATGACCAGCAATATCAAACCACTGTTGATGCACAGGGGAACTGGTCACTCCTTAATCCAATTTCGGGCACAGGGTCTGTCACTATTGTTGTTGTTAATGCAGAGGGTATTTCTTCCCAGCAAATTGGTTTAGCACAAATTGCACCGCCACCTCCAAGCATACCTGTATTTTCTCAAGAGGAAGGCTATCTAGTCGGTACAGCAGCAGATCCGCATATAACGGTGATTGTACGGCATAATGGGATTGAATATAGTACTGAAGCTGATGCAGATGGACAATGGATGCTTCCAAATCCACTGGTGCCGGGTACTACAATGGAAGTGTTTACCCGTAATGAATTTGGAGAAGAGTCTCCATCTATCATTTCAGGTATGGCGCCACTTCCTGAAATTCCAATATTTCCAGATTGGGCACCAATTACCCCAGTGATTTTGGATCAAGGTGAATATCTATCAGGTCAGGCAACGCCTTATACACAGATTGTTGTGACGGCAAATGGTCATGAATATACAGCGAGTGTTGATCACGAAGGCAATTGGTCAATGCTTAATCCAATTGCACAAGGGGGAACTTTAGAGTTGTATGCAGTAAATAGTTTAGGTCTTAGATCTGAGATAATTGCATTGGCGATTCCTATGGTATTTCTTGAGCCACAACCGCCTATTGAAGAGCCGGAACAACCAATTTATATAGTGTTTGAACCTGTTGTACCAATAGTTTTAGAAAATGATGAGCAGCTTGCAGGTCAAGCGATGCCATATGGAAAAATTGTGATTTTTGCTTATGGTCTGGAATATGTTACTTATGCAAATGCAAACGGTGAATGGAGTATTGAGAATCCGATTGCTCAAGGTGGGTTTATAACTTTGTATTCGGAAAATGCTGCAGGCGACCGTAGTGAAAGTATTTCTGTGGCTAAGCTTAATTTTCCAATAATAGAAGAACAACAGGTTTCACTTGAAGAGCTTCTTACTGTGGCAATTGAGCAACAAGAGCCAGCTGAAAGTAGTGGACAGGAAAATCCGGAATCATATATTGATTTGGCTTTATTCTTAGAAGATATTCAAACACCGCCTGAAGAGACTGTAATTAATCCTTTATTAGAAGAGCCTGCATTACTCGGTGACCACTCTGTTCAAAGCAGTCCAATCTTCTATTCAATTCAAGATTTTCAACAATCATCACTTACCGAACAGAATTACATTATAGGCTAGTGACTCGTGAGGTATAAAAGAGCGAGATGTTATATCTCGCTCTTTTAAAGTTATTCCGCTCTAAAAATTAGCTCATAACCTGTATATTTGCGGATATTAATCACGCCAGTATCCAAAATCAGATATTGACCTTTAATCCCTTGTAGTTTGCCACGGATCACTGGAGTTTTATCTAAATTGTGAGATTTGATTTTTTCTGGATATTGCTCTATCGGATAGATGAACTCACGTGGTAATTCCTTATCCAAAACTTCAATATTCTCATTAAACTGCAAATTCTGATTAAACTCTTCACGGATAGTTTGGATTTTCGGTGCAAATTCTTCAATCAGCTGATCGCGGACTTCAATCAGATTTAAAGGTTCCGCCTCACCTTTGAGTAATTTACGCCAGTCGGTTTTATCTGCGACCTGAGTACCAAACATCACTTCCAGTTTACCGGAAAGACGGCGAGAACCCACTTTCATGATAGGAAGGGCTTGAGTTGCACCTTGATCCAGCCAACGAGTCGGCATTTGATTAATACGGGTGATTCCGACTTTCAATGCACTAGAATTGGCCAGATAAACAATATGTGGCTGGAAGCAGACATTCTGTGCAAACTCATCTTCCCGGCAAGTACCTAAATGATAATGGCAGGTTTCCGGTTTCATGATGCACATATCACATGACGCTTTAGTTTTAAAACATTTAAAACAGTGGCCTTGTGAGAATGATTTAGAAGTTTTTTTGCCGCAAGAAACACAATAGATATTTCCAGTCCATTCAATCTCGATTTCCTGACCTAACTGGAATGGAAGGTTAATTTCTGATCCATCTAATATTAATTTGTATTCAACATTTGCCCGCTGGGTATTTTGATCAGTTACACTAAGGTCTGTAAGACCGACGTGCATTTTATGGCAAATGCCCTGAAGTTCCATAAAAAATTACTCACTTAAATCATAAGGATGCAGTCATGGCTGAACAGAATGTCATCACTTCAATGCTAGACGATTTCGCCAAAGAACAGCCAATTCATACTGCTATTTGTATCGGGCAGGATTTAACCCAATCTCAGTTTCAGCAATCTATTCAATGGCACTATTTTAACGTATCTGAGGTTCTAAATCTGCCTTTTCAACAGCGTTATGACCTGGCAGTAGTGATGCTGGACACTCCTGAAACCTTAGCATTGTCAGAACAGCAGAAGAGTCAAATTCTGGTTAAAATGCGTGATTTATTTGCAAAACGTCTGGTTGTGGTGAGTCGCTTGCAGGATGAAAAACTGCTCAGGTCTTTAGGTCTGACCCAGTTGATTGACAAGACAGTTCATGAGGCAGATTTTGCACTCTGGAAATTCAATATTTTGACTTATAAACATGTGCCAGACTGGTTTAACTCTAAATTCTGGGCTAACCCTGAAAACTGGGATAAATATCGCTGGTAAAACTGGATGGCTCATAAGGTCTTATATCAGTATTGCAAATATTAACAAAATCCTGCATGGAAAATATGAGCTCACACTCTATTCTGTACAGAAGGCGTATACAGGAATGAGTTATGACCAATCTTAGTAGTATTGTGGAAATGCTGGCCAAGCAAGCCCTAGGAAATAACCCGTCGCAATCCCAGCAGCGTTCATCCCAGCAAGGGGGATTGGCAGATATTCTTGGATCAGTATTGGGTCATATCAATAATGCCAATCAGCAAAACCAGAACCCAAATCAGCAGCATCAAAACTCACAACAGCAAAACAAGCAAAATGGCCTAGGTGCAATTTTAGGTTCTGTACTCAGCCAGCTCGGAGGTGGGAGCCAATCTTCCGCTCGACCAAGTTCTGGACTGGGTGGCAGTTCAACAACAAAGACTTTATTGATTGCTGTCTTGCCACTGGTCTTGGCCTGGATTCAGAAACAGGGCGGTTTGCAAGGAGCATTGGATAAGCTCAAAGGACAAGGTCTAAATAGCCAGGTTGATGACTGGGTATCTACTGGTCCAGGTGAAAATGCCAATGTCGATCCGCAGCAGGTGCAAAACCTGTTTGATGATCAGGAAGTGGAACAGGTCGCACAAGAGACACATGTGCCTAAGCAGGATGTCTATAGCGCCATTTCTCAGGTCTTGCCGCAGATTATTGATTCACTGACACCACAAGGTGAGCAGACCAGTAAACAGGAAGCCAATAACGATATTCAGAATGTATTGAATATGGTCTCAGGCTTGTTTAAAAAATAAATCTATCTATCCAATAAAAAATCCCGACTTTTAGCCGGGATTTTTTCTATTGAATTCTTTAAGCTTCTTCCAGATTCAAGCTAAAGAGTCGGTTGGATTTACAGATCTTCTTGGCCACATAATGCGATTTTCTAAGACGGATTAAAATAATCTGAGACTGAAATTCCAGTTCGCCAAATTCAGGTTCAACCTGAACATAGTGTAACTGACCATACTCATCCCGAACTCGTGCTTGGGCAGAAAAGCCAGGACGGGCATTACCGCTTGAAATTGTAGCTAAACGGCCTAATAGGTTTACATCATTCTTTTTATATTTAGGTGGAATAACCTGATCCAGACAATGAATCATAAATACGGTAAAGAAAATCGCAATGATCAATGCCGGTAGAATGATGTAATAGGCAGGTAAGAAATGATATTCCTGTGAATAGATCAGAAACTGAAGCAAATAGCCGGCAAAGCTAAAATTCATCAGGAAGAAAAAAACAATCAGGGTTTTGGAAAATTTGACATTTAGCCATTCAACATTCTGAAAGTCATATGGGGAAATGCGTTTCAGGAGTTGACTGGGTTTAAGCTTAAAATAGAAGGCAACTGTTTTTGCCATGCCAAGCAGAATGATGAACAATAAACTGAGATGAAATGGCATCAGGTTATAGTCAAGTAAAAACTCAGGCATGGCAAAATCCGTTTTAGCTATTATTCTGAAAGATAAATTCCGCCATCAGAATGCACGGTAATATCAACTTTTTCAAGTGATTGACCTTGGCAAGGTCCAGAAATACATTCACCGCTTTCTACTACGAATAGCGCACCATGAGTAGAGCATTCAATAAACTCCTGATCACGGTCTAGAAATTGGTTTTCCAAAAATTCCAGTTCTACCTGTAAATGTGGACAAATATTCTGGTAAGCATAAAACGAACCATCACGCTGGGTGATAAAAATTGTATCCCCATTCGGAAGTTCAAAAGAGCGCGCTTCACGCTCTGGAATATCGTCAGTCATGCAAATTTTAAACATTAAGCACATTCCTTAAGAACATCTTTTAATAATGCTGCGTATTCTGAAACCGCCAGACGTGGACCAAATTGCGCTACCACTTGGCTAGACACTAAAATTGCCAGTTCTGCTGCTGTTTTTAAACCAAGACCCGCATTAAGTGCATATAAAAAAGCACCCGCAAACGCATCGCCAGCACCATTGGCATCCACTGCAGTTACAGCACGACCCGGTACAGTGAAGGTTTCACCATTATTGGAAATAAGCGCACCCTCAGCTGACATTGTAATGACAACGTATTGACTTAATTCTTTAAGTTTAGCCAGAGCGGCTTCGATGGTATCTGTTTCGGTATACATCAATGCTTCTTGCTGGTTGCAGAACAAGAGATCTACACCATCTGCAATCATTTCATCCAGACCGGCACGGGCATATTGCACCATCGCAGGATCAGAAAGGGTAAATGCGATTTTAACCCCATTGGCTTTGGCAATTTCACGCGCCTGTTTTACGGCCTGGCGTGCTGTTTCTGATGTGGATAGATAACCTTCGATATAGAGCCATTTAGCAGTTGTTAAAGGCTGGAAGTCAATCTGTTCATTTGTCAGTTCAGCAGTAATACCTAAATAGGTATGCATGGTACGTTCAGAATCTGGACTGACCAGAACCATACAGGTGCCGGTTACGCCTTCACTGATCGATTGGGTTGTAGTTTTAATGCCAGCTTCATTTAAGCCATGCAGATAGATATGACCCAAATCATCATTACCGACACGGCAGGCATAGAATGCAGAGCCGCCCAAAGCTGCAAATGCAACTGTAGTATTGGCTGCTGAACCGCCTGAAGCCTGACCTTTATAAGTTTGAGTTGCTTTTAAGTTTTGATACAGAGTAGCCTGAGCTTCACCATCCGCAAGTTGCATGGTGCCTTTTTGCAAGTGATGTGCAGTTAAAAACTCATCAGAAACTTTAAATTCCTGGTCAATCAGCGCATTGCCAATCGCAAAAAGGTCAACAGTAGACATATCCAAATATCACATTAAAAATGAAAGTGCTAAGTTTACACGATTGCTCGGGTTTGCTGTAGTTCACTGAAACATTTTCAGAATACTTTAAAAAATACTGTAACTTATTCAGCTTGAATCTTTGGTCTAAGAATTGATTTATTTTTAAACGGTAGCGAGTGCAGCCATTGATTTAAAGGTTGGATTTTATTTATAAGATTAGAGTACCAAGCAGTTATACTGGTGCGACATTTGAACAATCATCTAAAACAGTGTGGGTATATGGATATTAAGATTGTAACAGCCGAGCAGCTCCCTGATCAGATTGACACTTTAGCGACACTGGCGCGTAAAGAAGGTTATGACCTGATTGATAAGTTAATTGAAGAATACCGCACTGGAAAAAACTGTTTCAGTCAAAATAATGAATTTCTGGCCTGTGCCTATGATGGCAATAAACTGATTGCCTGTGGCGGCTTAAACCAGCAATGGGGCGATAACGGCATTGAAGAAAGAATTGGCCGGGTACGTCGCTTCTATGTGCATCCAAAATATCGTCAACATGGTGTAGGTAAGCAGCTTCTAGCTTATCTGGAGCAGTTGGCACGACCATTTTATTCAGCACTTTGTTTACAGACCGATACCAAACTGGCCGCCAGTTTCTATCAAAAACAGAACTATGTCTTTGTTGAAAACCACCCGAGTTATAACTATTTCAAGTATATGATCTAGAGATCATTGCCAAACCTGATCATTTAAAAATCAGATGATCAGGTTTACTTAATTCGATCAAAATCCTCGGTTTTCTACGTGAATAATTCAAACAACTACAGCTATAATGCGAATAATAATTTTTTAATTTAAGCATTAGGAGATCGCATGACTGTAGATGTCACTGAAACCATTTCTCAAACTGTACATCCTGCGTTTCAGTTGGTACGTCAACAACATGTTGAAGCTTTAGACATTTTAGTGTCTGAATATAAGCATAAAGTGACTGGCGCCACCCATTATCATCTGGCGACCAATCACGATGAAAATGTTTTTCTGGTTGCGTTTCGCACCCAGCCAATGGATTCAAAAGGTGAAGCGCACATTCTGGAACATACCGCACTGTGCGGCTCAGAAAAATTCCCGGTACGTGATCCGTTCTTCTTGATGATTCGCCGTTCGCTTAATACTTTTATGAATGCCTTTACAGCGGCAGACTGGACGGCTTATCCATTCGCAACTCAAAATGATAAAGACTTCCAGAACTTATTAGAAGTGTATATGGATGCGGCTTTCGCTGCGAACCTGAATCCGTTGGATTTTGCTCAGGAAGGCATCCGTATTGAACTGGAAAATGGCGAACCGGTATATAAAGGTGTGGTATTTAATGAAATGAAAGGGGCAATGAGCTCACCTTCAGATCAGCTTTATCATACTTTGGCGCATCACTTATTCCCGGACACCACTTATCACTACAACTCAGGCGGCGATCCTAAAGATATTCCAGACCTGACTTATGAAGAGCTGGTGAACTTCTATAAAACGCATTATCACCCAAGTAATGCTGTATTTATGACCTTTGGTAATAAATCTGCTGCTGAGTTACAGGAACAGTTTGAAAATCTGGCGCTGTCTAAATTTGAAAAAGGTGAAACACTTTATTCAATACCAGAAACCCGTTTAACTGCGCCACTCAATGTGACAGAAACCTATGCAGTTGATGGGGAAGATCTGAAGGACAAGACTTATCACGTATTGTCATGGTTATTGCCAGAAGCGAGTGATATCAAGTTACGTTTAGGCTTGCGTCTCGTAGAAGGGATTTTGCTGGAAGATTCAGCATCTCCCTTACGTCATTACTTGGAAACCTGTGGTTATGCACAGTCAACTGGCCCATTCATGGGCGTAGATGATTCCAACTTTGAAATGACCTTCTACTGCGCGGTTCAAGGTTCAAACCCTGAACATGCTGAAGAATTCAAAAACGGAGTTTTCAAAGTTCTGGAAGAAGTTGCCTCTAAACCTGTTGATCAACAGGCAGTAGATGCGATCCTACATCAGATCGAATTGCATCAGCGTGAAATCAATGGTGATGGTACACCGTATGGTCTAAGCCTGATTTTAAGCGGCTTAAGCAGTGCAATTCACCATCGTGATCCAGTTGAAGTCTGGGATGTGGACTCTGCAATTGCTTCAGTAAAAGAAGAGTTGCAAGATCCAATGTGGCTGTCGAATCTGATTAAAGATCATCTTTTAGATAACCCGCACCGTGTTCAACTGACTTTAGTTCCAGATGCAACTAAATCTGCCAAAGAAGCGGAAGAAGAAAAAGCACGTCTGGCTGAAATTGGTAAAGCTTTAACTGAAGAGCAAAAAGCAGAGATCAATGCTCAAACTGAAGCATTAAAAATTCGTCAGGATACACCGGATGACTTGAACTTGTTACCTAAGGTGGGTCTGGAAGATGTGCCTGCGGAATTGCAGATTGTTCAAGGCCAGTTGCGTGAGATTATCTGTAACCGCGTAGATACGCCGTTGAATCTTTATCATGCAGGTACCAATGGGATTTATTACCAACAGGTATTGGTGAAAATTCCAGATGAAGTGGTGCAATCACCGTATTTCAACCTGTTGTCTATTTTAATGGGTGAAGTTGGTGCGGGTGAATATGATTACCTGCAATTCCAGCAACTGCAAACAGCAGTCAGTGGTGGTCTGGGCATGGGCGCTTCATTGCGTTCTAAAGTGGATGACAAAAACAAGATCAGTGCGTGGCTAACTTTAACGACTAAATCTTTGGCTAGCCATCTGGATGCGATCCGTCTGTTAAAAATCGGTTTCGAGCAGCTACGCTTTGATGAAAAAGGCCGTATTATTGAGTTATTACAACAGCGTAAAACTCGTTGGCAGTCGCGTATTTCCGGTTCTGGTCATAGCTATGCGATGCAAGTGGCATCACGTCAGCATAGCGCTCTAGCCTTGCGTGATTATCATAATACCGGTCTGGGTGCTTTGAACTGGCTGATTAACTTGGTCAATCAGGCTGAAAAAGATACAGCAGCTTATGATGCTATGATTGATGAATTAAAACGCATTCATACAGTCTTGCTACAGGCACCAAAACAATTCCTGTTGGTGTGTGAAGAACAGCAGTCTGAGCGTCTGATTGAAGAAATTCAAAACGTGTGGGACAAACTGGAAGTGAATACTGCACCTGCAGAATTGACTCAGGTTGAAAAAGTTAATCATAGCAATGATGAAGCCTGGTTGATTCAGACTAATGTGCAGTTCTGTGCAGCAGCTTATCCTGCGGTAGAAGTTTCACATCCTGATGCTGCTGCCTTGATGGTATTGGCAGGCTACTTGCGTAATGGTTATCTGCATAGCGCAATCCGTGAAAAAGGCGGTGCTTATGGTGGTGGCGCAAGCTATGACGGAAATGCATGTTCTTTCCGCTTCTATAGTTATCGCGATCCACGCTTAGCAGAGACTTTCCAGGACTTTGATGCAAGTATCCAATGGTTGCTTAACGCACCTCAACAACCGCATCAGCTGGAAGAAGCCATCTTGGGTTTAATTGCCAGTATGGACAAACCGGGGTCACCAGCAGGTGAAGCGATTACTGCCTGTTATGCCTACCTGCATCAACGTACGCCAGCATTCCGTAAACAGCTTCGGGAACGTTTGTTGCATGTCACTTTAGATGATTTGAAACGTGTCGCACAGACTTATCTGGTTGAACAGCAAGCTTCAAAAGCGGTGGTTGCGCCATTTGCCAAACGAGAAACTTTAGAACAACTCGGCTTTACAATTCAGCAAGTTCAATAAATAAAAACAATGAGGATAGAGGATGGCGCTTAATTCTATTAAGCGCTCAACTTTGCAGCTGGGCGTTTTGCTTGGCTGTGTAGTTGGGACGCAAGTTAATGCGGAAGATAAAACTGTAGCAAGTAGTCCGATGCCGGCAACGGCGGAGGCTTGCTCTGCGGTTGAAACCAATTCAGAACGCTTGGCCTGTTATGATGCGGTATTTAAAATACCGGCCGATAGTAAGCCAGATATTGTTTCTGAACGGCGTGCAGCCATAGAAATTGCGCCCGAACCTGATAACCTCAAAGCAAAAATTGAACAAACCGTTTCCAATATCTATGCTTCAGAAGGATCAAAGCTGACTCCGACTTTATCCTTGCTGGATAGTCGTTGGGAATTGTCGCCGGAAAGTAAACTGGGTACCTGGAATATCCGTTCCTATCAGCCGATTTATCTGATGCCAGGATTCTGGACTTCCAAGAAAAACGAGTTTCCACAAAGCGAAAACCCAAATAACACGGTTGAAGAAGACCAGAATTTGACCTCGATTGAGGGGAAATTCCAGTTATCTTTAAAAACCAAGGCGGTTGAAAATATTCTGGGTGACAATGGTGATCTCTGGCTGGGCTATACCCAGTCTTCACGTTGGCAGGTGTATAACTCGGAAGAGTCCCGACCATTTCGTGAAACCAATTATGAGCCCGAAGCCAGCCTGATCTTCCGTACCAATTATGATCTGTTTGGTTTGAACTGGCGTATGCTGGGACTAACCCTGAATCATCAATCTAATGGCCGTTCCGATCCATTATCTCGTAGCTGGAACCGGGTAATGCTGAATCTCGGTTTTGAAAAAGACAACTTTGCCATGATGCTGCGCCCTTGGTATCGTATTGAAGAAGATCGTGCAGATGACAATAATCCCGAGATTAAAAACTATATCGGACGTGGGGATTTAACTGCATTTTATCGTCATAATGCCCACGATTTCTCCTTAATGTTGCGTCATACACTTAAAGGTGGTGATGATAATCGTGGTGCAGTCCAGTTCGACTGGTCATTTCCGATCAGTGGGCGTCTACGCGGTCAATTCCAGCTCTTTGATGGTTATGGTGAAAGTCTGATTGATTATAATCACCGTGCAACTTATGTGGGCTTGGGTGTATCCTTAATGAATTGGTACTAATCTGTTTCATGTAAAAAACCACGCTCAGGCGTGGTTTTTTTGCTTATGGGTATTCATTTAAATCTTAACCAATCTGAATTTCTGAAGGCGGATGTTTAAGACGGCTCTTTTTCGGTGTTGCAATTAAATAGGCAAGAGTTAAAGGCCCTAGACGACCCGCATACATCATCAGCATTAGAATGATTAAACTCGCTGGCTGCAATTCTCCAGTAACACCACGCGTTAATCCAACCGTACAGGCTGCAGAAACCGCCTCAAACAGCAAATCTAAAAAATCATGATCGGGTTCTAGAATAAGTAAACTCATAAAACCGGTCATGACCAGACCTGCAGTAATACACACAACCGCCAAGGCTTTAAAAGTAGTTTTCTCAGAAATAGAATGATTGAACAAGCGGATTTCATCTTCACGGCGTAGAAAACTGATTACGCTGATCACCACAATAATAAACGTACCAACTTTAATTCCGCCCGCCGTACTTAAGGAGCCGCCACCAATAAACATTAAAAAAATGGTGACTAGACTTGAGGCATCGCTCATCTGGTCCATGGGCAGACTATAAAAACCCGAAGAGCGGGGAACAGTGGCATGGAACCAGGCATTGAGTGCCTGATCACCTACACTCATCAGCGCTAAAGTCTGTGGATTAGAGGCTTCTAATAGCCAGAGTACAATAAAAGCACTCAGGTTAAGGCCCATAATCGTCGTTAGAATCAGCTTGCTATTCGGGCTAAGCTTGCGCCAGCTTTTATTCTGTTTTACATCCATCAGAACCAGAAAACCGATCCCGCCAATGATATACAGCATGCTGATCGTAAAGGTCACGAAATACTGGCCGGAAAAGCTCATCAAGCTATTGGGGAAAAGGGAAAATCCGCCATTATTAAACGCAGAAACACTATAAAAAGCCGCATAAAACAGTGCTTCACCAAAAGGATAATCTTCCAGCCACGCCATGGTTAAAATTAGGGTGCCAATGGCTTCGAAAAACAGGGAATATAGGAATACCGCTTTAATGGTAAAACTGACTTTCTTCAAACTGGTCTGGCCAATAGATTCCTGTGCCATCACTTGCTGTCTTAAACCAAGTTTAGGTGACAGGCTCATAAAAGCGAGTATGGCAAAGGTCATAAAACCGAGGCCACCACATTGCAGCAGGAACATAATCACGACCTGCCCAAAGGGTGTATAAGCTTCACCAACATTGACCACAGATAGCCCGGTAATTGTCACTGCAGAAGTTGCTGTAAAAATCGCTTCTAACCAGCTGATTTCAGTTTGATGCGCAAAGGGCAGCATCAGTAATAAAGAACCAATAAAAATCAGTCCGAGAAAACCTAAGGCCAGCAGACTCGGTGGACTGAGATTGACAATCCTGTTCTGGTTTAAATGTGAACTTTTCATATGGCCTTAAAATGCTTGGACAAACGGCGTAGAGGCTCTAGTAATCCTTCGACCACCAGAATGTCACCTTCCTTAAGTAGCAGCTCAAGATCCACGATATGTTGTATTTCAGTGCCGCGTTTATGTAAAAGAACTTTAATTTCGGGAACCTGACTCATTAACTGGTGTAAGGGAGTGTCATGATGATCGGCATGAATCTCGATCTTGACAATATAATGATCATCTTCAAGTGACATATAACGGCTAACCATCGGGTAGCTGAGTGATTGTGCCACACGGACGCCCATATCTTCTTCAGGGTGAATAATTTTTTCGACGTTCAGATGAGTCAAAATCATATGGTGGGCTTTAGATTTGGCTTTGGCCCAGATTTTCTTTACACCCATATTTTTTAGATGCAGTACACACAGAATGCTGGCTTCAATATCTTCACCAATCGCGACTACGACTGCTTCACAGCGCTGGATATCCAGTTCATCCAGGACATGCTCATCGGTTGCATCGGCAATCACCGCATGGGTGAGCTGATCAGAAATATTTTCCACATATTTTTTATCGAGATCGATTCCAATCACATCATGTTTCAGGCTGATCAGTTGAGTCGCTACTGTTGCACCGAAGCTGCCCAGCCCAATGACTGCAAATAATGCCATGCATATTTCCCTAAATCTTTTTTATTTCAAATCAGTTCATGTCTAAGTACGTATCTTAAAGATTTTTATAGTTTTCAGCTATCTGGCCTTACATAAATACTTCATACATTTTTTTAGCTGGACATAAAAAAACCGCCTCGAAAGGCGGTTTATATCAAACTGATTATTTCAAGAAACGCTGATAACCCAGGTTGTTGGTGATTTCTTCATATGGATAAGTAATGCTTTCCAATGTCTCAATCAAACCATCTGGATTTTGCTGTGCATCTTCTGCTTCTAGGCCGACCAGTACGCGACCTTCTGCAGCGCCGTGGTTACGGTAATGGAACAGGGTGATGTTATGCGTTGGGCCAAGACGTTCTAGGAACATTAGCAGGGCACCTGGACGTTCCGGGAATTCCACGCGGAACAGGCGTTCATTTTCAATATCGGCATGACCGCCAATCAGGTAACGGATATGTAGTTTTGCGACTTCGTCATCAGACAGATCATCAACATCGTAGTCGAATTTCAGGTTTTCATAGATTTCCTGACGTTCTTTTTCACCATTTTTCAGGCTGATACCGACAAAGACCTGAGCTGCAGAAGCATCACTTGAACGGTAGTTAAACTCTGTGATATTACGGCCTTGTAGTGCACGGCAGAATTTCAGGAATGAACCTTTTTCTTCTGGAATAGTTACGGCAAAGATAGCTTCTTTGCGTTCGCCGAGTTCTGTACGTTCGGCAATATAGCGCAGACGGTCGAAGTTCATGTTCGCACCGCAAACAATCGATACGATGTTTTTGCCTTTAATGCCGTGTTCTGCTACATATTTTTTGATACCGGCCAATGCCATTGCACCTGACGGTTCTACGATGCTACGGCATTCATCATAAGTATCTTTAATTGCTGCACAGACTTCATCGGTATTGACCAGCACGACTTCTGGTTCAACGATTGGGCCAGAGTTATCTGATTTTTGCAGGCGGATGACCTCAAAAGGTTTTTCACCAATTTGTGCCACTGCAGTACCATCGGCAAATAAACCGACAGATGGAAGAATCACACGTTCATTGGCTTCTAAGGCCGCTTTTAAGCACGCGGATTCATCATATTCCACAGGAATAACTTTGACATGCGGAGCCACATCTCCCAAGTACGCTGCAACACCGGCAATCAGGCCACCACCACCAACAGCAACGAAGACATATTCCACATCACGCCATTGACGCAGGATTTCATTGGCAATCGTACCTTGACCGGCCATCACTAGTTCATCGTCATAAGGTGGAATAAAGGTCATGCCATCTTCTTCGGCACGCTGAATGGCATATTTGTTGGCAACGTCAAATGAATCACCATGTAATACTACTTCACCCCCTAAACGTTTTACTGCTTGGACTTTAATGTCGGGCGTGGTCTTTGGCATCACAATAATCGCGCGAATACCCAGCTTTTTCCCTGACAGTGCCACGCCTTGTGCATGGTTGCCTGCTGAAGCTGTGATAACGCCACGTTCGAGTTGTGATTTCGGTAATTGACTAATACGGTTATAGGCACCGCGTAGTTTAAATGAAAAGACCGGTTGTAAATCTTCACGTTTAAAGCGAATGTTATTATTTAAGCGTTCGCTAATTCGTGGCGCTGCTTCGAGTGGGGTTTCGATTGCAACATCGTAGACCGTTGCTTGTAAAATTTGTCGAACCAAACGAGACAGCATGTTAATTTTCCATCTAACAGTTTAAAATAAGACTCTATTGTAACAAACCACACGGCTTTGCGGTTTAAAATTACTGCAAAAGTCCAAATTAGTTGAGTGATGTCATGAGTCTATATGCAACCCAAGATGAGAAAAAACAAGCTGCAGCCAAAGCGGCTTTAAAACACTTACCAAAAGGGGGCATTTTAGGCGTAGGTACAGGTAGTACCGTTAACTTTTTAATTGACCTTTTACCAGAACTGCAATTGGAAGCTGCTGTTGCAAGTTCTGAAGCGACTGCACAGCGTCTGAAAAAATTAGGCATTGAAGTGGTTGATATGAATAGCGTGGGCGGTTTAGATGCCTATGTCGATGGTGCTGATGAAATTGACCGTCATATGCACATGATCAAAGGTGGTGGTGCTGCGCTTACACGTGAAAAAATCGTGGCGTCGATTGCGAAAAAATTCGTATGTATCGTCGATGATTCGAAATGGGTAGAGCAGTTGGGTCGTGATTTCCCATTACCTGTTGAAGTGATTCCAATGGCACGTTCAGCAGTCGCACGTAAGTTGGTGGCATTAGGTGGTGATCCTGCTTACCGTGAAGGTGTCGTGACTGATAATGGAAATGTTATTTTGGATGTGCATAACCTGAATATTCTGAATGCGCTTGAGCTGGAAAAAACGATTAATGACATTCCAGGCGTCGTATGTAACGGTATTTTCGCGATCAATAAAGCGGATATTGCGATTGTTGCGACCAATAATGGTATTGAAGAGCGTACAGCGATTTAAGAAATCCTCCCTGACCCTCCTTTTTCAAAGGAGGGAAAAGTCTTTAATTTGATAAAGCTCCTCGAAACTTCTATAAGTTTGAACTTCCCCCTTTATTAAAGGGGGATCGAGGGGGATCGAGGGGGATTAGTAAAATAACGATTAAATATAAAAAATGACCCTAAACGACCTGCCCGAAATCCAAATCACCCGAAATGTTCGCTCAACACGTCTCAGACTGCGTGTAGAGGGTGATCAAATCCGTTTAACCGCACCTGTATTTTGTAGCAAAAAACAGATTCAGAATTTTATTGACCAAGCGGAAAGCTGGCTACTGAAAACCTGGAAATTGCAGCAGGAAAAAAATCAAAGTATTGATAGATCTTTACCAGCAGAATTGCAGCTTTTTAATCAGACTTCACCCATTCAGATTGTTTATCAAAGTCAGAAGCAGAACTTCCTTTTTGATGCTGAAATATTACAGTTGTCGATTAGTGATCGAAATCCTGAAGGATATTTAAAAGCTTTTATTATTTCTTATGCCAAAGAGCAGCTGCCTGTTTATCTGAACAAAGTAAGTCAAGAAACAAGATTATCATTTAACATTTGTAATGTTCGCCAGCCGAAAACACGATGGGGCAGTTGTTCGGCCAAACATGACATTATGCTAAATAGCGGCATCATTTTATTTTCTGAAAAAATCGTGCGTTATTTATGTGTGCATGAACTGGCCCATACCCGGCATTTTGACCATAGTCCTCGTTTTTGGGCGGAAGTGGCCAAGCATGATCCAAATTATTTAATTCACCGTAAAATTCTGAAAAATACTGTCATGCCATATTGGTGGGCAGCTTAAGAATATCTTTAAAGGAACGAGGATAGTATTTATTTACTTCCAAATAGCCTAAGCAATAGGTATCATCCTCTCAAATTTTTTAAAAACACTCAAAATAAAAGGGTAAATAAAAAACCATCAATCCCTAGTGAAACAGTTTAGAAAACCTCAAGTTCCTGTCATACTACAGCCCATAAAGGAAACATCTAGTTTGAGGTAATCATCGTGATTTCAGTGGGTATTGTGGGTGGTACAGGTTATACAGGCGTTGAACTTTTACGTCTATTACTGCGACATCCGAATGTAGAGGTTAAAGCACTGACATCACGTACTGAAGCAGGCCGTCGCGTTGACGATATGTTCCCGAGTCTGCGTGGACATACGGATCTTCAGTTTTCTGACCTCAGCCTTGATCTTTTAAAATCATGTGATGTGGTATTTTTCGCGACACCACATGGGGTTGCCATGAAACATGCTGAGGAACTTGTTGCAGCTAATACCAAGGTAATTGACCTTGCAGCGGATTTCCGTTTGCAAAATCTGGAACAGTTCGAAAAATGGTATGGCATGGAACATGCTTGCCCAGAAGTGTTAAAAGATTCTGTTTATGGTCTGTCTGAACTTAACCGTGACCAGATCAAACAGGCGAGTGTGATTGGTAATCCGGGCTGTTATCCAACGACGGTTCAGCTTGGTCTGGCACCAGTTTTAAAGGCGGCAGAAGCTTTGGTAAAACCAGAAAGCATTATTATCGATGCAAAATCTGGGGTATCAGGTGCAGGCCGTAAAGCCAGCCTGGGCATGATCTATTCTGAAAATGCTGATAACTTTAAGGCTTATGGCGTTGCAGGTCACCGTCACCATCCTGAAATCGTAGAAGCACTAGAAAACATTTCAGGTCAAAAAGGCGTGTTTGACCATATCCTGTTTGTGCCACATCTGGTGCCGATGATTCGTGGGATGTTATCAACGATTTATATCGATTTGACTGAAGCAGGTCAGGCAGCTGACTTGCAGTCACTGTACGAGCAGTTCTATGCCAATGAACAGTTTGTTGATGTAATGCCAGCAGGCAGTTCACCAGAAACCCGTTCGGTACGCGGTGCCAACCAGTTGCGTATCGCAATGTATAAGCCACAACCAGCCAAGCTGGTGATTCTGGTGGCTCAGGACAATCTGGTCAAAGGTGCAGCTGGTCAGGCAGTACAGAACATGAACCTGATGTTTGGCTTTGCAGAAAATGCAGGCTTGAATAATATTGGTTTATTACCATAAAAAACGTATTAGAACTTCACACACATTTAGATTTGGATTTAAATGTGTGTCTTGAACAAAGTATACAGAGATCAAAATGCCGAATAATGAGTCAAACATGACGATCCAGGAACCATCTACAAAGAAACCATTGATGAAAGGCAATACACCTTTGGTAATCGGTGCTGCTGTGTTGATTCTGGGTAGTGGCTTGCTGGGCTATACGGTCGGGCATCGGCAAGGTTTGACTGCGGTGGGCTTTGAGGCGGATGCAGAACAATTGGTTGAAGTAGTACAAAAACAGAAAACCAGTCTGGAAACACTGAATAAATCTCTGAATACAGCGGTACAGGAACGTGATCTGGCCGTTAGCAATGCTAATGATCTTTATCTGGCTGCAAATAAGGCGCGTGATGCTCAAGAGCAGGCTGAAAGCGTTGGTACGATCTATCGTGAGATTTTGCGTCAACGCGGTGGTCTGGCGCTGACAGTTCAACATCTGGGGATTAAAGCCTTGCCTGATAATGCCTTCGAATACCAGATTGATCTGATTCAGGTCAGCCCGGGCAAAAATCGCGCCTCTGGTACAGTGGAGCTACGTTTGATTAAGGGTACTGAAATTCTGGTCGTGCCGCTTGAAGATAAAAACTTTAATTTCGACAATTATGAACGTTTGACTGGTCGCTGGACCATGCCTAAAGGCTTCAAACCAGAATTTATTGAAGTGCGTCTCTCAGGGGCTAAGCCTGTGATTCGCCGTTTTAGCTGGGATCAGGGGAAAGCTGTTGAAAGCCAGTCAACAGTCCTGTCAGAGATTCCAAAAACTGAAGCAAATGCAAATTAAGTGTGAAATAGAAATCGTATGCCAAGCAATAAACGTCCAAAATGTTTAAGTGAGATCAAAAATTCTTTTTACGAGTCCGGCATGGTTGATTGGCATATTAGCCCGCGTTTAACAGACGAGCCTTTTCACGATGATGAGGCTGATCTTGCAGTCCAGACTGCACCTCCTGAACTGAAGCGCCCACCGATGTATGCAGTGGTGTTATTGAATGACGACTATACTCCAATGGAGTTTGTAATTGAAATTTTACAACAATACTTTGCAATGAATCTTGACCAAGCTACACAAGTGATGCTAACTGTACATTATGAAGGAAAAGGTGTAGCTGGGGTCTATCCTCGAGACATTGCGGAAACCAAAGCGAACCAAGTCAATAATTACGCTCGATCTCAAGGTCATCCTTTACTTTGCCAGATTGAGCCGAAAGATTAAGGGGGTTGCATGCTCAGTCGTCAATTAGAAGTATCACTACGTTTGGCTGTCAGCATGGCTCGTCAAAAGAGACATGAGTTCCTGACCGTAGAACATTTATTATTAGCTTTACTCGACAATGATTCTGCCGTGAATGCCTTAAAAGCATGTGGTGCAGATATTATCGTTTTGCGTAAAGAATTAGAAGAGTACGTAGAACAACATACCCCTAAACTCGGTGAAAATAGTGATCAGGCACCTCATCCTACAGAAAGTTTTGACCGGATTTTGCAACGTGCAATTTTCCATGTTCAATCCAGTGGCGGTGATCGTACTGTAGAAGGCGCCGATATTCTGGTTGCGATGTATTCTGAGCGTGATTCTTTTGCGGTTTATCTGCTTAAACGTCATCAGATTAACCGTCTGACTTTAACCCAGTACCTTTCTCATGGTACACGTAAAGACGAAGTACAGTCTGAAGAAGAAATTGAAGAACTGGACGGTGAATCGGCTTCTTCCAATAATTCTGGTCCGCTAGAGTTATATACGACAAACCTGAATCAGGAAGCTCAACGCGGCAAGACAGATCCATTGATTGGCCGTGAAAAAGAAATTGAGCGGGCAGCGCAAATTTTATGCCGTCGCCGTAAAAATAACCCATTGCTAGTCGGTGATCCAGGTGTAGGTAAAACTTCAATTGCTGAAGGTCTGGCTTGGTTAATTGTGAATGGCAAGGCACCTAAGCCACTGGAAAATGCTGAAATCTATAGCCTAGACATCGGCGCACTGGTGGCGGGAACTAAATACCGTGGTGATTTCGAAAAGCGTTTAAAACAACTATTAAATGCCTTGAAGAAAAAACCAGATGCAGTACTGTTCATTGATGAAATTCATATGATCATCGGTGCAGGTTCAAGCATGGGCAGCACCATGGATGCATCGAATCTAATCAAGCCTGCATTGGCAAATGGTTCATTGCGTTGCATCGGTTCAACCACATTCCAGGAATACCGTCAGGTCTTTGAAAAAGATCATGCCTTGTCACGTCGGTTCCAAAAAATAGATGTGAATGAGCCTTCGATTACAGAAACGATTGATATCTTACGTGGGCTGAAATCTAAATTTGAAGATTTCCATCATGTACAGTATGACGATCAGGCGCTGGTTTCTGCGGTTGAGCTGTCAGCGAAATTTATTAATGACCGTTTCTTGCCAGATAAAGCGATTGACGTGATTGATGAAGCTGGTGCACAACGCCGTTTGAAAGCTGAGCAAGATGACAGCCTGATTACGGTTGAAAATATCGAAGACATTGTGTCCAAGATTGCCCGTATTCCACCGAAAACGGTTTCTAAAGATGACAAGTCTGTACTGGAGAACCTTGAGCGTGATCTGAAACGTGTAGTCTTCGGCCAGGATGAAGCAATTGAAGCTTTGGCTTCTGCGATCAAACTGTCACGTGCGGGTCTGAAATCGCCTGATAAGCCAGTGGGTAGCTTTGTATTCGCAGGTCCAACGGGTGTAGGTAAAACTGAAGTCACCAAGCAATTGGCGAAAATTCTGGGTGTAGAGCTGGTACGTTTTGACATGTCCGAATACATGGAACGTCACGCAGTCTCTCGTCTGATCGGTGCGCCTCCAGGTTATGTCGGTTTTGACCAAGGCGGTTTACTGACCGATGCGATTCACAAAAATCCGCATTGTGTATTACTTCTAGATGAGATCGAAAAAGCGCATCCGGATGTATTTAATCTGTTATTACAAATCATGGATCATGGTTCATTAACGGATAATAATGGTCGCAAATCCGATTTCCGTAATGTGGTGCTGGTTCTAACGACTAATATTGGTGCGGAAAGTATTTCCCGTGTCAGCATTGGTTTCATGGAACAGGATAACAGTAATGACAACCAGGAAGCGATGAAGAAAGCGTTCTCGCCAGAATTCCGTAACCGTCTGGACGGCGTGATTCAATTCAAGGCATTGCCGAATACCATTATTGAAAATGTCGTGGATAAATTCCTGACTGAACTTCAGGCACAACTGGATGAGAAGAAAGTGGTGCTGGAGGTGGATCAAAGCGCACGTGAGTGGATGGCTGAAAATGGCTATGACCGTTTGATGGGTGCTCGACCAATGCAGCGTCTGATTCAGGAACATCTGAAAAAACCACTGGCTGAAATGATCCTGTTTGGTGAACTGGCTGAAAATGGTGGTAACGTTTCAGTTTCTGTGAAGAAAGAAAATGGTAAGTCTGTCGGTCTGAAACTTGAAGTCTTCGAAGATCAGACTGCTGAACCAGCTTAATCATTGAATAGATCATCATCAGACCCGTGTTCGCACGGGTTTTGTTGTTTTATTTGCCCTTAATTTATGTGCTCTTGGTTTAAAGAGTTTCTGATTTAGCGAAATATATGGATATCCAGATTAGCAAGCTTTTAACCACGTTTTTTCTGTTTTTATTAACGGCATTGATGGAAATTTTGGGCTGTTATTTTCCCTACCTGATTCTAAATCAGGCGAAGAGCAAGTGGTTATGGGTTCCGACGGCATTAGCCTTAGCTGCGTTCGTCTGGCTTTTGACTTTGCATCCGGCGGCTTCTGGACGTATTTATGCTGCCTATGGGGGCATCTATATTTTCTCAGCATTGATGTGGCTGAGATTCGTTGATCAGGTCAGCCTTTCACGTTGGGACCTGCTTGGGGGAATCGTGGTCATTCTAGGTGCATTAATTATTATTTTACAGCCGCAAGGTTTGATCCGTTGACCGTCTGTTTATATTTACCAAAATAGAATTTATCAAAATATAAAAGGCAGCTGAAGCTGCCTTTATTGATTCTAGACAAGATTATTTTACATTACAGTCTTTCTGGGAGAGGTCAACATTATAAGTGTGTGTTTGGGAGCTGAGACTAAGTTCGATTTTATAAGGATTGACGATCTGATAGCGATGTTCAAAAAAGATCTGGCAGTTATTTAGAAGATTATTACGAATCACTTTAAGAACTTCTTTACGGCCTAAGTCTTTCTCAAACTGGCTAAAGTCGGGTGTCGTGATCATGCCTTTAAGCGTGGTTTTATTGGCTGTAAGTTGTAACTGCTCTATGATTGTATTCTGATCGATCTGTAGCGGTAAAGTCTTGGAATCTTCCGCACTTAGCACGGTAAGCAGCTCGTTCAGCTCAGCTTTTTTCTCAATTTTAAACTTGCTGTCCAGAATGCCTTTTCCTTGGAGATACTGGTCGAATTCAGAAGCATACACCGGTAAAGCAGCACTACTAAAACCTGCCAGGAGTGCCAAAGTCCAATATTTTTTTTGCATTGTATCGCATCACTTTTTATGTCATTTCAATTCTGATTATAAGAGCTGAAACAAAAAAAGCACCAGAGATTGGTGCTTAATTTGTGAAGATTTTTTGAAGGAATCAGTCTTTTTTCAGGTTTTCATTCAACAGGAATTCAACCAGTGCTTTTTGTGCATGAAGGCGGTTTTCTGCTTCATCCCAAACCACAGCATTTTTGTGGTCCAGCATGTTTTCAGAAATTTCTTCACCACGATGCGCAGGTAAGCAATGCATGAACAGGCAGTCTGGGTGTGCAAGATCCATTAGGCGTTCATTCACCTGATAATCTGCAAAAGCTTTTTCACGGATTTTCTGTTCTTCTTCCTGGCCCATACTTGCCCAAACGTCAGTGACGATCAGGTCGGCATTGACTGCTGCATCTTCAGCAGTATCGACCAGTTCTACACAGTGTGCGAATTCAGACAGGAACTGTTCTTGAGGCTCATAGCCTTTCGGTGCTGCAACTTTTAGCTTGAAGCCCCACATGTGCGCTGCTTCGATATAAGAGTTACACATATTATTGCCATCGCCGATCCAGGCAACAGTTTTACCTTCGATCGAACCGCGATGTTCCAGATAAGTCTGCATGTCAGCAAGTAACTGGCAAGGGTGATGATCATCAGTCAAAGCGTTGATCACTGGAACTTTTGAATAAGAAGCAAAACGTTCTACGATATCGTGACCGAAAGTGCGGATCATCACAATATCCAGCATGCTGGAAATCACACGTGCAGAATCTTCAATTGGCTCACCGCGACCCAGTTGGGTATCGCGTGAAGACAGGAAAATTGCGCTACCACCAAATTGGCTCATGCCAGCTTCAAACGAAACACGCGTACGGGTACTCGATTTTTCAAAAATCATGCCCATCACTTTACCAACAAATGGTTGGAACACTTCATTGTTATGCTGTTTGCGCTTAAGCTCAATTGCGCGTTGCAAAATCTGGTTAAGTTCTAAAGTTGATAAATCGCGTAAGGTGAGAAAGTGACGGAGAGCCATTCGTTACTCCACAATAATTGCCGAAAAACTCGATCAACAATCAGTTGTTGGTTAGTTTAAGAAAAAATACGGAATCGGCTAATATACTATAAGCAATGAAAAATGCAAAAAAAACTAGACTTTTTGATGACCGTCTAAAAATCGATCCACACAATAACTGATGTATTTGTCGATTTCCTGATCATCTTCCTGTACCGGAATTCCCATCAGAATGCGCCATTCCAGATTACGCAAGATGCCAAAATATAACTGGGCCGAATATTGCGGATTCTCGCAATGCAATAAACCTTGCGCATCTGCTTGTTCTAAAGCCGTGGCAATCGCACTTTGTACATGTACTGGGCCTCGTTCATGAATATGCTGCGCGAGTTCCGGATTACGCTGACTCTGTTCCAGCACCAGACGCATAAAGGCTGAATTTTCCGGTTGCATGATCTGATGATAAAAATTAAGCAGCGTATGTACCAGATAACTACGAAAATCCAGAGCCATCAGCTCGATCGGAATACTGATATCTTCAAAAAACTTGATACGACGATAATCGCAAATGGCCTTAAACAAGCCTTCTTTGTTGCCAAAGTACTTGTAAATAGAAGCCTTGGAACCGCCTGCATGCTGGACAATATCATCAAGAGAAACTGCATCATAACCATGTTCCAGAAACAGTTCGGTCGCAGAGACCAGCAGCGCAACGCAGCGCTCATGACCACGTTTGGTTTGTGGCAGATCTTTGGCGAGTGGTTCCAGATGAACAAGGTTTTGCATAGAGGATGGTATATCAACAGGTTATATAAACTTGGTAGTTCATCATAACAAATATATCCGCAGATTTCACAATCGGACCGGATGAAGGCGGAATTTATTCAATGAATCAAGTAAAACTTAAAAGTTTGACTAAAGTTTTAGAGTTTTTATTCTATTGGCTTATAGCATCATGGTTTCAAATCGGTATACTCAAATCTCAATAATTATAGCCAAGACTGTGGAAGGGAAGATGACAGAACAAATGTCTGCAGGTTTAAAGTTTAGACAAGCGCTTGAAGTCGAAAAACCATTACAAATTATGGGCACAGTGAATGCCTATGCTGCCATGATGGCCAAACAGGTCGGTTATAAAGCCATTTATCTCTCTGGTGCCGGTGTTGCCAACTATTCTTACGGTCTACCTGATCTAGGCATGACCAGTCTGGATAATGTTCTGGAAGATGTGCGTCGCATTACTGAACGTGTAGATACACCCTTACTGGTCGATATCGATACAGGCTGGGGCGGTGCATTTAACATCGCACGTAGCATCAAGCAGATGATTGCTGCTGGCGCTGCAGCTGTGCATATCGAAGACCAGGTTGCGCAAAAGCGTTGTGGTCATCGTCCGAATAAGGAAATTGTGACCCAACAGGAAATGGTTGACCGGATCAAGGCGGCAGTCGATGCTAAAACCGATTCAAACTTTGTGGTGATGGCACGTACCGATGCATTACAGAAAGAAGGTCTGCAGGCAGTGATTGACCGTGCTTGTGCCTGTGTCGAAGCAGGTGCAGATGCCATTTTTGCTGAGGCAATGACGGATATTACGATGTATCGCACCGTATGTGATGCAGTTGGTGTGCCGGTTTTGGCCAATATTACCGAATTTGGTGATACCCCATATTACACCACTGAAGAACTGGCTGAGCAGGGTATTCGCATGGTACTTTACCCGCTATCAGCCACCCGTGCGATGCAAAAAGCGGCACTGGAAGTGATGCGCTCAGTGCGTGAAAATGGTACACAGGTGCATGTTCTGGATAAAATGCAACCGCGTAAAGAATTATACGAATTTTTAGATTATCACAGCTTCGAAAACACATTAGATAAACTGTTCAAGCAGGAGAATTAAAACAATGGCTGAAGGAAAAGTACTCACTGGCGCAGGATTGCGCGGACAAGTCGCAGGCAAAACTGCACTTTCAACAGTAGGCAAAAGTGGTGCAGGCCTGACCTATCGCGGCTATGACGTACAGGATCTGGCAGAAAACTGTCAGTTTGAAGAAGTCGCTTACCTGATTTTCTTTGGTGAATTACCAACTTCAGAACAGTTGGCAGCCTATAAAGCAAAACTGAAATCTTTGCGTGTACTGCCACAAGCATTGAAAGAAGTACTTGAGCGCATTCCAGCGGACTCACATCCAATGGATGTGATGCGTACTGGCGTATCGATGCTGGGCAACCTTGAAACTGAACAGTCTTTTGATCAGCAACAGGATGTTGCAGACCGTATTCTGGCGACGCTACCAGCAATTATCTGCTATTGGTATCGCTATAGCCATGACGGCGTACGCATTGATGAAAATACCGATGATGATTCAATCGGTGCTCAGTTCCTTCATTTGCTACATGGCAAGAAGCCAAATCAGCTGCATGAACAGGTGATGAATGTATCCCTGATTCTGTATGCAGAGCATGAATTTAATGCTTCAACCTTCACAGCGCGTGTTTGTGCATCAACTTTGTCTGACCTGCATTCATGTATTACCGGCGCAATTGGTTCACTACGGGGTCCATTACACGGCGGTGCCAACGAAGCGGCAATGGACATGATTGAAAACTGGAAATCTCCAGAAGAAGCCGAGCGCGAAATGCTGGGCATGCTGGAGCGTAAAGAAAAAATCATGGGCTTTGGTCATGCGATCTATAAAGACAATGATCCGCGTAATGGCATTATCAAGCAGTGGTCTGAAAAACTGGCAAAAGATGTGGGTGATACTGTGCTCTATCCAGTATCAGTACGTTGTGAAGAAGTGATGTGGCGCGAGAAAAAACTGTTCTGTAACGCAGACTTTTTCCATGCTTCTGCTTATCACTTTATGGGTATTCCAACCAAACTGTTTACGCCAATCTTTGTGATGTCACGCGTCACAGGTTGGGCGGCGCATGTGATGGAACAACGTGCAGATAACCGGATTATCCGTCCGAGCGCGGATTATACCGGTCCAGAATTACGTAAAGTGGTTCCAATTGCTGAACGCACTTCTGCTGCGTAAGCCAGAGATATTCTAAATATAAAAAATAAGGTCTCCACGAGACCTTATTTTTTTTCTGATTATTTATTGACGTTGGTTTAACGACTTAATAATGCTGGATCTTCAATATGATAACCGGTTTCGAATGGGAGGCCTAAGTATTTTACCGTCACCAGTATTTTATTCTGTTTCGGTACTTTATAAGTCTGGTTTAATCTTAAATCTGCTTTATAGCTGACTGCTTGTTGAACAGGACTTTTATACTGGCCAGATTGCACTCGATATTGATAAGTCCATTTTGGGACTTTCTGTTTAGGGTCATGCCATGCAGGGGCGGTACCTTTGCTGGTCTTTAATAGCTTAAGCTGGATGGCTTGCTTTCTCAGTGGTACCAGCGGAATTAGTCGCTTTTTAATTTTGGCAATTTCCTGGTTAAACTTACGGCTGTACTGATCGTAGTCAATCTGCTTGGTTTTTGGATTGATATACAGGGAGTTCACCTGAATTAACTGATTCGGTGTTTTAGATTTAAAATTATAATAATACAGTTGAGGCAAGCGTCCGCGACCATCGAGATAATGCCGCAACAGATAAAGTTTCCGGTCTTTGACTTCATAACCCAAAACTTCAATATTCTGTGGGCCACCAACAGTGGCGAAAGCGGATACAGGAATACCAAGGGCGAGCAAAAGAGCTGCAATTCTTATTTTCATCACTGATCAGGCCTCATTAAAAAAACGTGCTTTTATAGAAATAATTTAACTATAAATACAGTAGAAATAATGAAGTTTGATCAGCACTCAATATAATTTGATCAGCACTCAATATAAACAGTTTTAGCTTTAGGTGTTGAGTAGATTAATCATGTCATGTGCGATGACGGCTGCCAGTTTATTGAGACGTTCCTGTGGAGTACCTTTAATATAATACTGGAACTGGTGAGTCTGAAGACCATCATAAACAGCAGCGAAGAAAGTACCTTCCGGTTTATCAGGTGTCGCACTACCGCCTGGTTTAAGCAGGCCAGTACAGGCAATAATCCAGTCAGCCTCCTGAAACATTTTTTTACCTGCCTCAGCCAGAGCAACCGTTACAGGCATGGATTCAGCTGAATGGGTACTAATCAGATTCGGAGAAATTCCCAAAACATTAATCTTCACGGAAGGATCGTAGCATACCAGACCACCCAACAAGATTTCAGCACCTTCATTTTTGCAAATTGAAAACTGACTGGTTAAATAGCCAGAACTTGCACTTTCAATAAAAGCAATCTTGATGTTTCTTTGTTCCAGCAGGCCACAACATGTTTTAATCATAATGTCTATTTTGTCTTAGAAGGTAATCTTTATTCCAATGTAGTCCCATTTTGCTTTTGTATCAACTGTGAGATTATTTCTTTATTATGATGAAAGGTAAAATATTTTTGTAATTTTAGTATTCCAAACGTAAGTTTGGCAGTTGTTGAACTGATTGCTTAATGCTTGGACAATATTTGAAATTAATGGTTTTAACTTGCTCTGATCAGTGGTAAAAATAAAAATAAAGTGCGTAAGGAAAGTAGGTTGTAAGAATGAAAACCACAGTAAAGTATTCCGTATTAAAAAGTCTAGATTATCAACTGGGTACTCCTTTATTTCAGGAAGAAATTGAGGCAGATGGTCAATATTTTGATCAGATCCCAAGCATCATTCACTACCAGAATTTAAAGTTTAAAGTTAAAAGCAAAGAATTAAAGCGTTTATATCTAGCCGAAGAGCAAGAAGAAAGCCAAACCATTATTGTAAAAGTGGTCGCAATCTAAAAATAACTTATTAAAAATAAGCCTCTTAAAATAAGAGGCTTATTTATTGGATAAAGGTCGTTAAAATAAAATTTTATTAGATTTTATAAAAAATTTAATAATAGGCTTCTTTCATAAATCATTTTTTACACAGTTCTAAATTGTATATTCTAGCGATTAAATTGAATCTCAAACCATGTCTTTTCCCTCTGTTTCTATAACGTTCTGCAAGGATTTTGAAAGTTTTCAAACTGCCAAATACATGCTCAATGCCAATTTTTCTTTTATTGATTTCCTGATTATAAATCTTTAGTTCGGGATCTAGTTTGCAATGCTTCTTTGCTTTTAGAGGCAATAGGCTATTTGAATATACTGCATAAATCCCTTAATAACCCTTGTCTGCAAGGATAAATGCCTCGAAGGGAATTTGATTTAAGTTCCTTTTAAAGAGTTTGAAATTATGTACAGCACCATGACTGGTGCATAAACTTAGAATTTGCTGAGTTCTATAACGAATGATGGCCTGTACTTTGAAAGTATGTACCTTCTTCTTGCCACTATAGCTTCTCTTCTGTTTTTTAGGTCTTTGTATTGGAATTTCTGTAGCATCTACAATCACAACATTCCAGTCTATGCCTTCACCTTCAGGCAAATTCTTCGGTAAATTAAATAAATTAGACTGGATCAGGCAGTCCTCTACATGACGGACAATTCTTGAAGCAGTTGGCTCTGCCACATCATAACTTGTTGCGACATGGAACAATGTTCGATATTTACGCTAGTAACTTAAACACAGAAGGATTTGATCTTCTATACTTAATTTGGACGGTCTGCCTTTAGCAAGGATATGCATTTTAAGTTGTTCAACCATTAAATCAAAGGTTGACCATGAGATGCCTGTATATCGCTTGAACTGTGTTTCAGAACACTTCTTTGGATCGGTATATTTCATTCGCAGATTATGCATGATTATTTAAGATTGTTTGGTACAAATAATAAGCAAAATATTGATCGTTTTTTGATTTATGAAAAAGATCTAATGTCAGAAAGTGATATGAAAGAAACTCAAGGCGGTATAACTGGACCATATGTGTGTGCGGAATGTGGTGGCAGACATGGTGGTATCTACTCACCAAATTACTGTCAGTATTGTTACATTAAGCTACAATAGTAATTTAACAAAGATAGGAGTTTAAATTTTACTCCTATCTTTTATTCTAGAGACAAATTATATGACTAGCAATCCTAAAATTGGACCACACGAAGAAATAGAACTTGAGTTAATGAGAGTAAATCAAAAAAAAATTGCATTATTTGATTTTTTTCCAGAAGAATTCAGAGAACCTTGTAACAATGGTGAGATAAATTTAATTTTTAGTAAGATTAAATCTGGGCTGAAAGACTTAGAGATTGATGTATATATTTTTTATATACATAATGAAAAAGATAATGCTTATAGATTATTAGACTTAATTAATAAACAATTAAATATCAAAAAAATAAATATTGATTTAGAACGAGAAATTGGGCATCTTTTAGGCTATGAAGAAAAAGATATTGATTTTTATATTGATAAAATTCAAAAAGCAAAACAGGTAAATTATGAAAAATTTATATATTAACTCTAATTCCCATTAATACTTTCGCACAACCATTTATATCGTTAGATGATGAGTTCAATAAAACAGGTAAAGTCTCAACCTCCATTTACTCTTTACTTTTCATAGATAAATCATCAGATTTTTTATTCCGAAACCCGGGTTACCAATTAAAAAATAATGAGAAAACTACTCAAAACTACAATTCTTTTAATATTACTCCATCTATTAATTACAACTTATATAATAGATCTCTTTCATAAATCAAAAAACGATCTTCTTTTTGGTTAATATTTGCACTCCGGACTTCTTAGCATTCGTGCATAATCTGCGGATGAAATACATCGATTCAAACAAGCTTTCTGATCCTCAGTTCAAGCGATACACAGGCATCTCATGGTCAACTTTCTATTTGATGGTTGAGCAATTGCAGAAGCATGTCTCTGCCAAAGGCAGACCGCCCAAGTTAAGTCTGGAGGATCAGG